>CANGXK010000091.1 GCA_947457715.1 Gemmatimonadota bacterium | reverse complement strand
TTGCACATCTGCCAGCCCGACACCCGCGAGCCGACGGGCACATCGGGGCGCCCGTACTTGGCCAGCTTCGCCTGAGCCGCTTCGTCCACGATCATGTACGGCGCGAGGCCGATTTCCACGCACGGGTTGGCGCCATACTCAGCGTCGTCCACGAAGTAGAAACCGGGTTCACCGAACTCCTTCTGGAACTCGAACAGCTTCGAGAAGTCGGACGGCTGCACCGTTTCGCGCACGAGCACGGCGGAGTTGTTCGACTTGCCGCGCTGCGGATTGGTCTCGAACCAGTTGCCCGTCTTGGCCGCCGCCATTTCGTCGTCGTCCGACGAGAAGAGGCAGATGGTGGCCGAGCGACGGATACCGCCGGAGAGCACGGCGACCGCGACGTGCATCATGATGTCGTACACTTCGATCGGACGGAGCGCCCGGCCCGGCACCTGATCGAGCATGCGTTCGGCCGCCAACAGCGCCTTCTTGAGCGGCAAGTGCCCCGGCGCGCGACCACCCGAGGTGCGCAGCTGCTGGCCCCGTGCGCGGACGGCGCTGTAGTTGAACTCGACCTTGGTGCCGTCGAGGTACGAGCGGATCAGGGCATCGAGCGCATCCGCCCAACCTTCGAGCGTATCGGGCACCATGTGGTGCACCACCGGCAGCTCGTTCTCCGCCGCACGGAGCGGGAAGGTGGGGAGCTGCGACACATGCTGCTTCTGCACGCTGAAGCCGACGCCCGTGCCCGACATGAGCAGAAAGAAGGATTCCTTGAAGGCGTCGAGCCGGTCCATGTGCGTGAACGCGCAGTTGAACATGCGCGCGTTGTTCGCTTCGATGGCGCGGCCGCCGAACTGCAGGGAGCGCATGGAGGGCAGGATCGCGCGACGCTGCAGCGCAGCCTCCGTTTCCGCCATGAGCGCCCGCATCGTGCGTCCACCGAAACCGGCCACCGGCAGATCCACCCGGTCGGCGAAGTGGTCGCGATGCATGTCCATCACGCGCGTGAACGCCTCCGACGGTGTCTCGCGACGACCCAGATCTTCCCGGTAGCGCGAGTAGCGCGAGAGGAAGATGTAGTCCTGCAATCCGTTCTCGCCGTGCACGTTGATGCGGTGCTGGGCGCGGGCGGCGCGATACAACACGTAGCGCTTGGCGATGTCCCAATGACCGCGCGCGGCGATCATCATTTCGACGATGTCCTGGATCTCTTCGACCGAGGGGACATGGTCCTGGGCCCGACGCTCGACGGTGTTCACCACCAGCTGCGTGATCGCGCAGACGTCGGCGAAGTCGGTGAAGCCCAGACCGAAGCGGTGCGCGGCGTCGTTATGGAGCGGATTCGGGGCATCGTCGTGATGCGAGGCGTAGAACGCCAGCGCGATCGCACGCGTGATGCGCTCGGGATCCCACGAGGCCGAGCGGCCGTCGCGCTTGACGACCTGCGTGACCGCCTTGATACCGGCGGCGTCGTAGCTGGCTCGGAACTCGGAACTGCGGGGGGCGACGGAAACGGCCAAGTGTGCCTCCTTCGGGTGAACCAGCGATTGAATGCACACCCCCGAGGACCTGCGCTTCTCACCACCCGGCCGACACGCCGGGCGACGAAAAAGACTCCTTGCCTTGCGCAGCAAAGAGCCCTGCGGAGCCGGCGCCATTCGAGTGAATGGCACGCAGCGATCCCCGGCGTGCCCTCCCTCGAGGGTGCGCGCGGACTCCGGCAAAGTGGTAGGTCTTCTGGCTCGGGATTCATCCTCCGGAGCGGCCTTCCCGTGCACCCAGACATGGGTGCCCAGTGGCGTGCTGCTCCTTCGTCATCCCTTACAGCGGCGGGGCCGCCCCGGAATCGCACCGGGTTCCCTCTTAGCGCCGACCCCAGCGTCGGGATCGGTGACCACATGCCTATGTCGTGAAACAGTTGCCTGCTGACACGAATGCCAGCGGGAAACCCAAGTTCCAGCCAAACGGGGATTAAGTCAATACTTGTTTGCTGACACAAACCTCCAACCGCCCCCATTTTCCGCCGGCGGCTCAGGCGCGTCGAAACAGCGGCGTTACGCTGTCTCGAAGGTGCCGCGGCGAATGGTCATGCCGCCCTGAATGTGCCAGGATCCCCGCGCCATCACGTCACGGACCCGGTGCTCGGCGTCCAGCACCACCAGGTCGGCGTCAGCCCCCACCCGCAGCGCGCCCTTCTGCGGCAGGCGCAGCAGCGTGGCCACGTTGCTGGTGAAGGCAGGGAGGATCCGATCGAGGCCGTGACCGCGGGCCACCAGTTCGCGCACCGTCGCCAACAGGCTGCCGGCATGGCCGACGCCCATCGCCATCACCCGGCCGTCGGCATCGAACACCGGTAAGCACCCGCCGCCGTCGCTGCTGACGGTCACGTTCGTGGCCGGCGCCCCGCTGGCCCAATAGCGCTCCAGCGCATCCGCCGCGCTCCACGCGTTGTCCTCGGGCAATACGTCGAACGACGTGATATCCACCACGCAGCCGCGACGGGCGAGGGCGATCGCTTCCTCGAACAGGGCCCGCTTGCGGTTCACGTGCGTGGGGTTGAACACCCGCGCCGGAATCTCGCTCGTGTCGAGCGCCTGCCGCACCAGCTCGAGCCCGCGGACGCCGTCGCCCATGTGCAGGTGCACCACGCCGGCCTTGCCGGTCATGATGCCGCCCACGTGCGCCTCGGCCGCGATCTTCAGCAGCTCCTCAAGGGTGGGCTGGCTCGACCGGTGATCGCTCAGTGCGAGCTCGCCTACCCCGATTACGCGATCGAGATGCACGATGTCGCCGCGCACGCTGCCGGTGAGGGTCACGGGGGGCACGTGATAGCCGCCGGTGTGGCACCAGGCCGAGAGCCCTTCGGCCACCAGGCCGCGCGCCGTGACGACCAATTCGGCGGTGCTCCTGGTGACGTCGTCCGTGCCCAGCACGCCGATGGCCGTGGTCACGCCGGCGTGCGTGTACTGCGACAGCGGCGGCGCCGGTACCCGCGTGTTGGGGCCCGCTTCGCCGCCACCGCCGGTGAGGTGCGCATGGCCATCCACCAGCCCCGGGATCACCGCGCGGCCTTCGAGATCGACTTCCGTGACGCCTAGCGCGGGGGGAAGCACCCCCGGAGACGCTCCCATCCAGAGGATCTGCTCACCGCCGATGAGCAGATCCATCTGCCCCCGCGATTCGGGCGCGAATACGGTCGCATTACGTAGCAGCAGCATGGCGGAACGTTACCCGGCCGTCGCGGCCAGCGTTAGCTTTGACGCAACTCGTCGCGCGCGATGTCCGGACGCGACGGGACGGACGGCTCACGCGAATCCCCGACTTATGCGCGGCTGGATCATCCCCATTGGTGGCAAGCTGCTCACCGCGGCCATTCTCGATCGCTTTGTCGCGTTGAGCGGTGGCGCAGCGGCTCGCATTGCGGTCATACCGACCGCATCGTCCGAGCCGGACATGGGCACCTTCTATGAACGTGTGTTCCAGCGCCATGGTGTCGGGCAGGTCAAGGCGCTCAACTTCGAGCGGCGCAGCGATTGTGACGATGGCGACTGGCTCGAGTGGCTGGGCGCGGCGACCGGGGTGTTCCTCACCGGCGGCAATCAGCTCAAGCTCTCGACCACGCTGGGAGGCACCCCGGTAGGGCAGCTGCTGCGTGAACGACATGCGACCGGTATGCACATCGCCGGCACCAGCGCCGGTGCCGCGTATCTCAGCGAACACATGATCGCGTACGGCGCCGAGGGCAGTTCGCCGCGCGCCGGCATGGTCACCATGTGCGCCGGTCTTGGGCTCACCAACCGCGTGATCATCGATCAGCACTTCCGGCAGCGCGACCGGCTGGGGCGTCTGCTCACGGCGCTGGCCTACAATCCGTTCGCCTTCGGGCTCGGGGTCGATGAAGACACGGCCGCGTTCATCGGGCCTGATGACACGATCGACGTGATGGGGACCGGATCGGTCACGGTCATTGATCCGACGCAGGTGTCGTTCTCGTCGATTGCCGAGGCCGCCCCTGGCGAGGCCGTCACGCTGCTGGGCGCTACGCTGCATGTGCTGGCGGCTGGCGCGAGCTTCAATCTCCGCACCCGGCTGGCTATCGCCACCGCGTCGGCCACATCCCCGCACGACGCGCTCAATGCCGCGCTGGGCGACATCCTCGTCACAGCCGAGTAGCCGATCATGAAGATTCTCGAGCGCTCCACGTACGTGGGGCCGAGCCACTATGCCCACTTCCCCGTCCTCCGGCTCGTCCTCGACCTCGGAGCGCTCGAGGCATGGCCCACCAAGCGGTTGGGCGACGGGTTCGTGCAGTCGCTGCTGGAGGCGCTGCCCGGCCTGCACGAGCACGGCTGCTCATATGGCGTGCCCGGTGGGTTTGTGCGTCGCATGTCGGAAGACGACGGCACCTGGCTTGGGCATGTGCTTGAGCACGTGGCGATCGAACTGCAGAACGTGGCGGGAGTGAAGGTCAGCTTCGGCAAAACGCGTGAGACGTCGCACCCCGGCGTGTACGACGTGGTGTTCGAGTACGAGCAGGCCGACGTGGGACACGAAGCCGCCGACGTGGCGCTCGACCTGCTGCACCATTTGCTGCCCGAGGAGCTGCGGCCGCGCGGTACCGACCCGAGCTTCGACCTCGCGGCTCGGCGCGACGCGTTCATCCGCTATGCCCAGCGTCGGGCGCTGGGGCCAAGCACGGCCAGTATCGTGCACGCCGCCGAGGCGCGCGACATTCCGTGGATCCGCCTCAACGAGCAGAGCCTCATTCAGCTCGGTTACGGCTGCTATCAGCAGCGGATTCAGGCCACGATCACCGGCCGGACGTCGCACATCGCCGTGGAACTGGCCGGCGACAAGGAAGAGACGAATCGCATTCTCGCGAATCTCGGTCTGCCGGTGCCCAAGCAGCGACTCGTACAGTCGGCCGAGAAGGCGATCAGTGCCGCGAAAACGATCGGCTATCCCGTGGTCACCAAGCCGTACAACGGCAACCACGGACGCGGCGTGTCGATCGCGCTTACGACCCCCGAGCAGGTAGTGGCCGGCTTTCAGCGCGCGCAGGAGATCTCGCGCAGCGTGATCGTGGAGAGTTACATCACCGGACACGATCACCGCATGCTGGTGATCGACGGACAGCTCGTGGCGGTCAGCAAGCGTGAGCCCGGCAAGGTCACGGGCGACGGCGTGCACAGCATCGCGCAGCTGATCGCCACGGTGAACAGCGATCCGCGCCGTGGCATCGGTCACGAGAAAGTGCTCACGCAGCTCGACCTCGACGAACAGGCGTTGGGGCTGCTCGCGAAGCTGGGCTACGACGCCAACACGGTGCCGCCCGCCGGTGAAGAGGTGTATCTGCGTCTCACGGCGAATCTGTCCACCGGCGGCACGGCCACCGACATGACCGACGTCGTACATCCGGACAACGCCGAGATGGCAGTGCGCGCGATCAAGGCCATCGGCCTCGATGTGGGCGGCGTGGACTTCCTCACCCCCGACATCACCGAATCGTACAAGGACATTGGTGGTGCCATCTGTGAAGTGAATGCGGCGCCGGGCTTCCGCATGCACATGGCGCCCAGCGAAGGGCGTTCACGCGACGTGGCCAGCAAGGTCATCGACATGCTCTTCCCCGATCGCGCGCCCAGCACGATTCCGATCGCGGCGATCACCGGCACCAACGGCAAGACGACCACGTCGCGACTGCTGGCGCACATTCACAAGCTCGCCGGCAAGCGCGTGGGTCTCACGACCACCGACGGCGTGTACATCGACGGGCAGCGCACGGTCGAAGGCGACATGACCGGGCCCACGTCGGCGCGGATCGTGCTCAGCGATCCGGCGGTGCAGGTGGCGGTGCTGGAGACGGCCCGCGGCGGCCTGCTGCGCGCCGGCATGGCGATGCGTCACGTGGACGTGGGCGCGGTGCTCAACATTCAGCCCGATCACCTCGGGCAGAAAGGCATCGAGACGCTCGAGCAACTGGCCGAAGTGAAGCGTACGGTGGTGGAGATCGCGACCGACACCGCCGTGCTGAATGCCGACGATCCGAACACGCTGCGCATGGCGGCGTACACGAAGGCCAAGCACGTCTGCTACGTGACGATGGATCCGGCGCACGATCTGGTGCGCGAGCACATTCGCGCCGGTGGCCGCGCCATCGCGCTCGAAGCGGGCGTGAACGGCCAGATGATCACGATCTACGATCGCGGGGCGCACATCCCGCTGCTCTGGACGCATCTCATTCCCGCCACACTCGAAGGGCGCGCCACCTTCAACGTGCAGAACGCGATGTTCGCCGCGGCGATGGCGTTTTCCATGGGTGTGCGCCTCGAGGACATCCGTCACGGCCTGCGCACCTTCGATACCACCTTCTTCCAGGCGCCGGGTCGGCTCAACGTGTACGACGAGCATCCGTTCAAGGTGCTTTTCGACTACGGCCACAACGCGCATGCGATTGCGGCGTTGTGCGACTTGGTGAACAGAATGAAACCGGTGGGTCGGCGCCTGTGCGTGCTGTCGGCGCCTGGTGATCGTCGCGATGCGGATATCGAGGCCATCGGCGCCGTGTCGGCGGCGGGCAATTTCGATCACTACATCGTGCGCCGCGACGACGCGCTACGCGGCCGTGGCCCGGACGAGGTGCCGCGCCTGCTGCGCGACGCGCTGATGTCGCGCGGTATTGCGGCCGATCGCGTCACGATGATCATCGACGAACAGGACGCCATCGAAGCGGCGTTGCGCATGGCGCGCGCCGGCGATCTCGTGCTCATCTTCGCCGATGCGTTGGCGCGTGGCTGGAAGCAGATCATCAACTTCCGCCCGGAGGCCGATCAGCTGGTGATTCCGCCGCCGCGGGCTGCGCGCTCGGTGCCTCGCGCCGCCGTTTCGGAAGATTCGCCGGCCGACGATGCCGCACCGGCGCGTTCGACCGCCGGGCCGGCCACCACGGTCGAGCCGCCGGCCAAGTGGAACAGCGTCACCGACGACGTCGTGCTCATGCGCGACGAACGCGGGGTGATCCTCGTGCCTGAGGCCAGCGATTGACCGACACGCTGGCGGAGGAACCGGAGTACCCGTCGCCGACCATCCGGGACTGTCGGCGACTGCAGGGCCCGAATCGCTATGGTCCGACGCCGGGGGCGGTCGTCACGGTGGTGGTGGTCGATGAAGAAGCGCGCCGCGCGGTCGATCATTGGCCGTATGCGGCACGGCGGCTCACCCAGGCGTTGGGCTGGTCTGGCATCGAGTTCGTGGCGCGTCATAGCATCGGTGACGCCACCTGCTATCTCTCGGCGCCGATCGACGGACTCATGACCGCCACGGCGGTGGCCGAATGGGCATGGGTGGAGGCGGAAGCGTACGTGGACCGTCGCCACGTGCCCGATGCGGCGCCGATGCTGCGCGCGCTGTACGCCGAGGAGTGTGCGAGGCACCCGCATGCGCGCGAGCTGGCGGCCGGTGCGCTCACCCGCGGCCTCGCGTTCAGTATCGACGATGAAGCGGTGAGTGTCGGCAGCGGGCCCGGTGTGCTCACGTGGCCGCACGGCGAGGCGCCATCGTCGGCGTCGGTGGAGTGGAAGGCGGTGAGCGACGTGCCGCTGATCATGGTCACCGGCAGCAACGGCAAGACGACCAGCACGAGACTGATCGCGGCGATGTGGCGCGCTATGGGTGCGACCACGGGGTGGAGCTGCAGCGACGGCGTGTTCGTGGAGTCCGATCTCGAGACGCGCACGCTGGCGCGCGGGGATTACACGGGTCCCGGCGGCGCGCGGCTGGTGATGCGTGACGACGCGGTGCAGGTGGGCGTGCTGGAGACGGCGCGCGGCGGCATGCTGCGCCGCGGGCTCGGCACCACCACCGCGCAGGTGGCGGTGATCACCAACATCTCGGCCGATCACTTCGGCGAGTACGGCGTGCACACCCTCGACGATCTCGCCGAGGTGAAGGCCATCGTGACCCGCGTCCTCGGGCCGGACGGTCGACTGGTGCTCAACGCCGACGATCCCACCCTCGTGGCCCTCGGGGAGCGTTTGGCGGCGGTGCATGCGGTGCCTATGGTGTGGTTCAGCATGAACGCCGACACCGCACTCGTGGCCGACGGCATCGAGGCGCATGGCGACGGCGCCGTGCTGCACGATGGGCACCTCATGGTGTGTCGCGACGGGGTGTGGGGCGATGCTGGTCGCGTGGACGAGATGCCCGTGACGGCGGGCGGCGCCGCGCGCCACAACGTGGAGAATGCCCTGGCAGCCGCGCTCACCGCGAGCTGCTCGGGCGTGCCGCTGTCGGCCGTGTATGTGGCGCTGCGACGGTTCGGCGCGGCGCCGCACGACAACGCGGGCCGGCTCGAGCGGTACGCGTTTGGCGGCCTCACCGTGTTCGTGGACTATGCGCACAACCCCGAGGGGATTCGCGCGTTGTGCACCACGGCGGCTTCTTTCGCGGCGTCGGTGGCGGCGTCGCGCATCGGTCTCGTGCTCGGCAACGCCGGCGATCGCGACGACGAGCAGCTGCGCGCACTGGCCCGTGCGGCGTGGAGCGTGACGCCGTTCGAGCGCGTGATCGTGAAGGAGATGGTCTCCCTGTTACGCGGCCGGCCCGAAGGCGAATTGCCGGCGCTGCTCGTTGACGAACTGCGTCAGTGCGGAGCGCCTGCCGATCGCGTGTCGATCTCCCCCAGTGAGTTCGACGCCGTGCAGGAGCTGCTGACCTGGGCGCGGCCGGGCGATGTG
>CANGXK010000090.1 GCA_947457715.1 Gemmatimonadota bacterium | reverse complement strand
TGGACGGGGCCCAGACGATCACGAAGATCGCGCTGCACCTCACCGCGACGATCCCCGGTATCAGCGAGGAGCAGTTTCAGACGCTGGCCGGGAACGCCAAGGCGGGCTGCCCGGTGTCACGCCTGCTGAAGGCCGATATCAGCCTCGAAGCGACGCTGGCCTGAGTTTTCCGAAGGCGCAAAAAACGAGGACGGCGCGGGTTGCCGTCCTCGTGGTCTCGTTGATATATTCATACGTGTGCATACGTGAATTTATCAAGTGAGGAACCGATGGCCCAGAAGGTGATGCGTCCGGAGTTGCTCGACTTGGTGGCCGACCGCTTCAAGGCGCTCAGCGACCGGGCCCGACTCAGTCTGCTGCAGGAGCTGCGTGGCGGCTCGTGCACGGTGAATGAGTTGGTGGAAGCGACAGGGATGGGGCAGGCCAACGTCTCGCGGCATCTGGCCATCCTGTTCAACCACGGCCTGGTGAGCCGGGAGCGTGACGGCGTGTACGTGCGTTATGAACTCGCCGACGCCGATGTGCTCAAGCTGTGCGAGTTGGTGTGCGGGCGGCTGGAAAGCGAGCTGGCCGAGCGCAAGAAGGTGATCAGCGGGCGCTGATCACCATCTGCTCCAGCTGTCCCATCGGCACCGCGCCCACCTGGCGCGCCACTTCCTTGCCGTCTTTCAGGACCGCGATCGTCGGAATGCTCCGGATCGCAAATCGTGCCGCGACCCCCGGATTCCGGTCTGTGTCCACTTTCGCCACGATTGCCTGTCCGCGCTGCCGCTTGGCGAAGTCCGCGAACACCGGTGCCATCATTTTGCAGGGACCGCACCAGTCGGCGTAGAAATCGACCATCACCGGCACCGGGCTGTTCCCGACCACGGTGTCAAAGTTGGTGTCCGTGAGCACCACCGGCGCATCCAGCACCAGTGGCACCCGGCAGGTCCCGCACTTCGGCTGGGCCTCGGCGCGCGACAGATCCACCCGATTGAGTTTGCCGCAGGCGGTGCAGGGAAGCACCGCCTTGCGCGCGTTGGTCGTGGTCATTGGTACGATCCCGTGAGTGTCAGGAACAGCGTGTCAGGAATTGCGTTTCGGGGTGCATCCGAACATACCCGCCTTGCCCAGCATCAGTTCAAGCGGGCAGAAGTTCGTGATGCTGGACTGGAACAGGTTGAATCCCACGAACGCCGTGAAGAAGAAGAAGCCCGGATGGACGAAGTGGCCCAAGGCGACCGACAACATGACGAAGAGGCCGGCAATGCGGCGGATGATCTTGTCGTTACACATCTGATGTGCTCCGGCTGAGTTCCCAGTACAGCAGTGGTACCACCACCATGGTGAGCAGTGTGGCGACGATCGCCCCGCTCATGAGTGCGACGGCGAGACCCTGGAAGATCGGGTCGAGCACCATCACCAGTCCGCCCACAACGACGGCGGCGGCCGTGAGGGCGATTGGACGGAAACGCACCGCGCCCGCTTCCAGGACGGCATCGGCCACCGACCGGCCGCGTGCTTCTTCGAGCTGGATGAAGTCCACCAGCAGGATCGAGTTGCGGACGATGATGCCGGCCAGCGCGATCATGCCGATCATGCTGGTCGCGGTGAAGAACGCCCCGCTGATCGCGTGACCCGGCAGGATGCCGATGAGCGTGAGCGGAATCGGCGCCATGATCACCAGCGGGATCGTGAAGCTCTGGAACCAGCCCACCACCAGCACGTAGATGAGCAGCAGCACGATCGCGAAGGCGAGACCGAGATCGCGGAACACTTCGATCGTGACCTGCCACTCGCCATCCCACTTGATCGCCGTCTCGCTCACCGTTTCCGGCTGCACCGCGTTGTAGCGCGTGACCGCGGCACCGTTCACACGGATGGCATCGAGCTGACGGTTCATGTCGAGAATCGCGTACACCGGACTCTCGATCTCACGTGCCACGTCACCGGTCACATAGATCGCCGGGCGCAGATCCTTCCGGATGCGTGACCCGTCCCGCGTGCCGTTCACCACCGTCACGAAGCGGGCGAGCGGCTGCGGGCCCTGCGCCGTGGCTACCGGCAGCGACAGCAGCGCTTCGACGCTGCTGCGCTTGTCGAGCGGCAGTCGCGGCACGATCGCGATCCCTTCGCGTGCCGTTGGTGAGCTCGCCACACCCGCCGGTGCGCCGGAGAGCGCGAGGTACAACGTCTGCGTGATTTGTTCGACACTCGCGCCCGACTCGGCGGCCCGCACACGGTCCACCCGGAACGTACGCTTCTCCTGCGGGGCTTCGACGGTCCAATCCACATCGACCACGCCGGGCGTCTTCTCGAACACGTCCTTCACCGCGCGCGCGGCTGCGAGTCGCGTCGCATCGTCACCGGCGTACACTTCGGCCACCAGCGTGGAGAGCACCGGCGGTCCAGGCGGGATCTCGGCCACCTTCGCCGATGCCTGATACAGCTTCGCAATACTGTCGACGCCAGGGCGCACCGCCACGGCGATCGCATGGCTCTGCCGGTCGCGTTCGCCCTTCGGCAGCAGATTGACCTGCACGTCGGCCACGTTCGGGCCGCTGCGCATGAAGTAGTGACGCACCAGGCCGTTGAAGTTGAACGGTGCCGACGTGCCGGCATACACCTGCGTGCTCACGACTTCCGGTACCGTGCTCAGATACGCCGCGATACGCGTGGCCGCTTCATTCGACGTCTCGAGCGTCGTGCCCTCGGGGAAGTCGAGCACCACCTGGAACTCGCTCTTGTTGTCGAAGGGCAACATCTTCACCTGCACCGCCTTGAAGCCGACCAGACTGACGCTCACCAGCAGCAGCGCCACCACCGCGGCATAGAACGCGCGGCGACGACCCCGCCCTTCCATGAGCGGCACCATGATCATGCGGTAGATCCGGTCCACCTGACCGCCTTCCTCGGGCGGATGGGCCGGGCTCGCGTGGCCGGTTGGCACCAGCGCCGGCTTTACGTGCCCCTTAAGCAGGCGGTATGCCAGATACGGCGTGACGATGAACGCCACGGCCAGCGACGCCACCATGGCCACCGAGGCGCCGATGGGAATCGGGCGCATGTACGGCCCCATCATGCCGCTGACGAACGCCATCGGCAGAATGGCCGCGATCACCGTGAACGTGGCGAGGATCGTCGGGTTGCCCACTTCATCGACCGCGTCGATCGCGGCTTCCTCCGCGCTGCGATCGCCCATCGCCAGGTGACGATAGATGTTCTCCACGACCACGATCGCATCGTCCACCAGGATGCCGATCGAGAAGATCAGCGCGAACAGCGTGATCCGGTTCAACGTATAGCCAAGCGCGTAGTACACGAACAGCGTGAGGGCGAGGGTGACTGGGACGGCCACCAACACCACTAGCGCCTCGCGCCAGCCCAGGAACAACCAGATCAGCGCCGTCACGCTGAGCGTGGCGATGATGAGGTGCAGGATGAGCTCCTGCGCCTTCTCGCCCGCGGTCTCACCGTAGTCGCGCGTGACCGACAGCTTCACGGTGCTCGGAATCAGGCGACCCTTCGCCTGATCGACACGTTGCATCACGGCATGCGTGACCTCTGTGGCGTTGGCGCCCTTGCGCTTGGCCACCGCGATCGTCACCGCGGCTTCCGACGTGCCACGGCCTTCGCGATGCGACACGTAGCTCGTGTGTTCGCCGAAGTCCTCGCGCACATCGGCCACGTTGCGCAGGTACACTGGCTGTCCACCGCGCGTCGACACGACCACGCTGCCGACATCGAGTGCGGTGGCCAGCGGCGCACCCACGTCGATGCGCAACACGCTGTCACGCACGGCAATCTCGCCGGCCGCCAGTCGCGCGTTGGCGCCGCGGAGTGCCATCATCACTTCGCCCGGTGTCACGCCGCTCGCGGCCAGCCGCGCCGGATCGATCGACACGCGGATCTGCTTCGCGGTGCCGCCGGTCACGAACGTTTCCGCCACTTCCGGCACCGTGCGGATTTCATCTTCCAGATGCGTGGCGATCTCGCGCAGCGCGTTGGCGTCAACGCCGGCGCCGTGCAATGTGAGCGCCAGCACCGGCACGTCGTCGATGGAGTGCGCCTTGATCACCGGCGGCATCGCACCGGCCGGCGCCTTGTCCATCGCGCCCGCCAGCTTGGCCTGCACCTTCGTGACGCTCCGCTCCTGGTCTTCGCCGACCTTGAAGCGCACCGTCACCATGGCGTAGCCGTCGCCCGACATCGTGTACACGTGATCGACGCCCGGCAGTTCCATCATGCGCTGCTCGATCGGACGCGCCAGGAGGTTCTCCGCTTCCTGCGGCGACGCGCCCGGCATGGCCGCGATCACGTCGATCATCGGCACCGAGATCTGCGGCTCTTCTTCCCGCGGGGTGGCGAGAATGCCAAGCACGCCCACCGCCAGCGACGCCACCGTGACCAGCGGCGTGAGCTTCGAGTTCAGGAACGCTTTCGCGATCCGGCCGGAAATACCCAACGCACGTGGTTCGCTCATGACGCCGCCGGAGTCGATGTCGGCACCACGATCGTTTCACCGGCCTTCAGTCCGCTCGTCACCGCCGTGTGCGTGGCGGTCGCGACGCCCAGCCGCACCCAGCGTCGCTCGTCGCCCGCCGCAGTGCGCACGAGGACACCGGTCAGGTCGCCCTCGCGCACGATCGCGGCGTTCGGCACCAACAGGGCGTGCTGACGCGACACCGGAATCGAGACCACGGCCGCGCTGCCGCTGCGATATAAACCAGCGCGGTTGGGCACCGTGGCATTTACCGTGAACAGATTGCCGGCGCCGGCCGGTACGACGCCCTCGATGACGGCCGCGACTGGCGCCCCGTCGATGGTGGCGGCGAGCGTCTGCCCACGCGTGAGGGTGCGCACCGCATCGCCGGCCGCGCTCACGCTGATGCGCAGCGTGGAGCCATCCTGGACCGTGATCAACGGCGCGCCCGGCGCCGCAAACGCGCCCGGATCGACCGCGCGGTAGGTCACCACGCCGCCGAACGGCGCAGTCACCGTGGCGTAGCTGCGGATCGCCTCGAGCTCACCCGACGCGGCCTGTGCCGCGCGAAGTCCGGCCTCGGCCCGGGCCAGTGCCGTTTCGGCGGCATCGAGCTGCGCCCGCGTCGCCGCGCTGTCGGCGTAGAGCGCGCGGAAGCGGGCCGCGTGCGTTGCCGCTTCGCGCTGCATCGCTTGGGCGTCGGCGATCGACGCACCGACCTGCGCCGACTTGGCCGTCAGATCGCGTGCATCGATGCGGAGCAGCGTCTGTCCGGCCCGGACCATATCGCCCTCGTGCACGAGTACGGCTGTTACCGTGCCCATCAGCTTCGTGCTGAGCGTGGCCTGCTGCATCGGCTCGGCGACGCCCGCAGCATCGATCGTGGCATCGATCACGGTGTCCCGTACCACATATGCGGTACCGGCCACGGAGGGCGCGGTCTGTGCCGCCGACGTGGCCGACGCATGCTCTTCCTTACCGCCCGAACAGGCGGCCAGCGTGAGTCCGGCGACGGTGGCGAGGGCGGCCGTGGTGAAGCGCGTGGTGGTCGACGTCATGTTGCGTGCTCCCTGATATCGGTTCGGACGCATCAGCGCGCCGTCGTGGTGGAGGATTCGAGTGCGGTGAGCGCGGCGGGGTCGCCACCCGATGCCCGGCGCCAGGTGGCAAGGGCATCGATGACGGCGTAACGCGCCGCCGCATGCGCCAGTGAGGCACCGGTGGCGGATGCCTCGGCCGCCAGCAATTCGGCGATCGTGACCAGGCCGCCATCGTAGCGCTTCTGCACCAGGCGATACGCCTCGCGGCTCTGGTCGGCCGACTGGCTGGCCAGCGTGAGCCGTTCCAGCGACACCGTGAGGCGCCGCGCGGCGTCATCCCGCTCGAGCCGACTCTGCGCCTGCACGGCATCGAGACCGGCGCGGGCGGCATCCGCCCGTGCGCGGGTGGCGGCCATGTCGGCCAGTTCGGCGTTGCCGCCGAACAGTGACCAGGAGGCCATCACGCCCACCGTCCAGTTCTTGGTGCCGGCGTAGAGCGTACGCGGGTCGTTCCAGTCGTAGCGCGCGAAGCCGTTCACGCGCGGGAGTAGGGTGCTCGTGGCGCGTCGCCGGTCGGCGGACGCGGCCTGTACGCCGGCCCTGGCGGCCCGCACGTCGTCGCGAACCGATTCCGTCGCACCAGTCGCGGTCGCCGTGCCCATCATAGCGTCGGCCGCTTCGCGGTCGCGCGAGGCCAGTGCCACTACCGTCGATTCGTCGGGCAGCGCGGTCGGCAGCGTCGGCAGGTCGGCCGTGGTGCGTCCCATCAGCAGCGCGAGTTGCTGACGGGCCGATACGGCATCGCTGCGGGCGCTCAGTAACTGCGCCGAGACCTCAGATGCCCGCACGCTGGCTTGCAGCGCGTCGGCTTTGGTCACGAGCCCCTGCGCGACCATCGAGCGCACCTGACGCACCCCGGCGTCGGCCGCGCGTTGGGCCTCGGCGAGGACGGTCGTTTTGGCGTCGGCCAGAATGGCCCCATAGTAGGCACGCACCACATCGGTCCGGATGGATACGGCCGACCAGTCGCCGGCGGCACTGCTGGCATCGGCGGCGGCACGGGCTGCCCGTAGTCCAAGCCAGGCGTCGCCGTTCAGCAGCGGGACCTCGAGCACGAGGCCACCCTGCGCGTTGGTCACCGCGCTTGGATAGTTGAGCTTCGCCGGCTCGAACGCGGCCGGGGTGACCAGCCGCTGGCGCAGTGTCGTGCCGAAGGCGCCGATCGGATCGGTCGTGCGTATAACGCCGGCCTCGACCCTGGCCGAGGGCAGGATGCCCTTGAGCGGCAGGCGGGCCCGTGCGCGGTCGCCCGACGCGGTCGCGGTCGCGATGCGATTGCCGAACGCGCGCTGATCCGCTTCGCGGATCGCGTCGCCGAGGGAAAGGACAGCGGCCCGAGGGGCGGCCGAATCCGGCGCCTGGCCGCCACGCGGGGTCCCCAGTTGGGCCCGCGCCGGGGACGCAGCCAGGGAGAGGGCCGCCGCCAGCGCCATCGGAATGTATGGTAGGGTTCGCATATAGCTATATACATAATTACGTATATCTTGAATAGCAAGATGCACGACTGAACACGCCGCCTCACCGCGAACGAGCCGGACTGTGCGATCCGCTCAGCGGCGCAGTGACTCCTGACGCTGCGCGAACGGCAGGCGCACATATGGGCGTCACCGTGGAGACCCTGCGCTGGACCGACGGCCCCGTACACCACCAACGGCAATGCCTGCAGTTCCTGCACCGACGCCGGTACGTCGTTCACTTCCATGCCGCCGTCGAAGTCGCAGCCTCGGAGTGAATGCGAGCCGTGGCGGCCGACGTGCGACGGCGACTATGCTCCAGCGGTACCGTCATCGGTAGATGCCGGTGTCGAGAATATCCCCATCGAGGAGCACCATGCGCATTCTGTCCGTTGCCGCCGCGCTCGTGTCGTCGAGTCTTCTGCTGCCGCATATGTTGCCTGCGCAGGAGCATGTGCACACCCCCGGCATGACGCACCCGGGACCGGTCGTGCAGGTGCCGACACAGGGCGGTCAGGCGGCGTTCGCCGCGATCAGCGAGATCGTGGCGATGCTGCAGGCCGATGCGACCACCGATTGGTCGAAGGTGAATATCGAGCGCCTGCGCCTGCATCTCGTGGATATGGATCTGGTGACGCTGCGCAGCCGCGTCGTGACCACGCCGGTGAGCGGCGGCGCGGAGTTCATGGTGCGCGGCACCGGTGAAACGATCGCGGCGATCAAGCGCATGACCGGCGCCCACGTCACCATGGTGGCCAAGGGTGGCGGTCCAAGGATCGTCCGCACCGAACTCCCCGACGGGGTGCGGTTGCTTGTCACCGCACAGGATCCCGTTGACGCCGCGGCCGTGGCCCGCATCCGGGGGCTCGGATTCATCGGGCTGATGGCAACCGGTGATCATCACACGGCGCACCACTTGGCGCTGGCCCGCGGTGATGCGATGGCCGATCACGGCCACTGACCGGCCAGCACACGCCGTCGGCACCCGCCCTGTGCGGCACAACGTGACGCCGCCCTGCGGCGTAGCTTTCTCGTACCGGTCCACCCGGGCCGACGACTTTTCCCGTCTCTCTCCGTCATGCCTCACCTGTTTGCCCGTTCGGCCGCGCGTGCCCTCTCGATCGTGTCGATCGGTGCGCTGTCGGCGATCCCGGTGGCTGCCCAAGGCCCGCTCGCCGACTCGCTCCTCGTCCGCCCGCTGGCGTTCCGCTCGATCGGCCCCGCCTCGATGAGCGGGCGCATCGCCGACATCGCCGTGATCGAAGGGCCGCGCGTACTCCGCGGCGGACGCCTCGGCATGTCGATGTATGTGGCCGTCGCGACCGGCGGGATCTGGAAGACCACCAACGGCGGCATCACGTGGGCGCCGGTCTCCGACTCGATCGGCGTCGGCTCGGTCGGCGCCGTCGCGGCCGCCCCGTCCAACGGTGACGTGGTGTGGGTCGGCAGCGGCGAGGCGAACAACATGCGCAGCTCGTCGTGGGGCATCGGCGTTTTTAAGTCGATCGACGGCGGGAAGAGCTGGTCCAAGCCGATGCTGCCCAAAACGCAGCATATCGGACGCATCGTGATCGATCCGCGCGACCCCGACGTCGTGTACGTCGCCGCGATGGGACCGCTCTGGGCACCGGGCGGCGATCGTGGCCTCTTCAAGACGATCGACGGCGGCAAGACCTGGACGAACACCAAGTCCATCTCGGCGCAGACCGGA
>CANGXK010000089.1 GCA_947457715.1 Gemmatimonadota bacterium | reverse complement strand
GCCCTCGCCGCATCGCTCATCGCGGGCGCCTGCGTCGCGCCGTTGAAATTGGCGCGCGACGACTCGGATGTCGTGTTGTCGCGGCAGTTGCTCACGGCGCCGGACCCGTCGCAGCTGGGGAGCTTCGCGGTGAAGACGTTGTACTACGGCAGCGGCACCGACAAGCGGCGCGCCGTGTATCGCGACTCGGTCACGCTGAAAACGGCCGTCGTGAACGGCGCCAAGTTCGCATCGGCACCCGATCCCAAGCAGGCCCAGAGCCGCAAGAAGTACTGGGGCTTCGACTTCACGAAGTTGCCCGTGAACGGGCGCGTCTGGTATCCCGATGCACCGGGGCCTTTTCCGCTGGTGCTGGTGGTGCACGGTAATCATGACATGAAGCAGTTCTCCGATCCGGGCTACCGGTATCTCGGTGAGCTGCTCGCGTCGCGCGGTTACATCGTGGCGTCGGTCGACGAGAACTTTCTGAACGGCAACATCCGCGGCGAGAACGATGCGCGCGGATGGATGCTGCTCAAGCACCTGCAATCGTGGAAACGCTTCAATGACTCGACCGGCTCGCCGCTGCAGGGCAAGGTGGACATGCACAACATCGCGCTCATGGGTCACTCGCGCGGTGGAGAAGCCGTCACGGTGGCCGGCGCGTTCAATCGCCTCGCGTACTATCCCGACGATGCCACGGTGAAGTTCGACTTCAACTTCGACATCAAGTCGTTGGTGGCGATCGCGCCGGTGGATGGCCAGTACCGCCCGGCCGACAAGCCAACCCCGGTGACGAACTACAACTACCTCCTGATGCATGGCTCGCACGACGGCGACGTGTCGACGTTCAACGGCCTCGCGCAGTACGAGCGCATCCGCTTTACCGACGGCAAGCCGTGGTTCAAATCGGCGGTGTTCGTGTATCGCGCCAATCACGGACAGTGGAACAGTACGTGGGGCAGTCTCGACGGCGGACCACGCAGCGCGCGCGCGCTCGATACGCGCGGCTTCATCTCCGAGGCCGATCAGCGCAAGGTCGCCCAGGTGTACATCTCGGCCTTTCTCGATGCCACGTTGCGCGGGAAGGGTGCGTATCTGCCGATGTTCCGCGACCATCGCGTGGCGGGGCAGTGGCTCCCGAGAACGATGTATACCACGCGCTTTCAGGAGAGTGCGTTCCGCACGGCCGCCGATTTTGAAGAAGACGTCGATGTGACGTCGGGGGCGGTGCCCGGGGTCCGATTCTCGACTGATTCCGTCGCGGTGTGGAAGGAGTCGCCGGTGCCGTTCCGCTCGCGTGGATCGACGCAGGCGCACAACGCCGTCACGATCGGCTGGAACAATCGCATCGCCGGCGACGACACGACCAAGGTCGGGAAGGCGGCCTCGTTCGCCATGCAGCTGAGCGACTCCCTGCGCGCGGCGTGGAGCGTGGGGGCGTCGTCGTCGCTGGTGTTCTCACTGTCGCCGACCGACGCCAAGCCCGGTCCCCGTGCGGCCGCGCGTGACACCACGAAGAATGCCGACTCGCTGCCGAAGTCGGCGCCCAAGAAGTCTGCGCCGAAGAAACCGTCGGCCAGAGACGTGAAGCCTGACGCGGTGCCGATCGACCTGTCGGTCGAGGCGAGCGACGCGAACGGCCGAACGGCGGCGGTGCCGCTGTCCGCCTACGGCGTGGTACGCCGCCCGCTGGAATCGTACGTATACCGCCGCGCCGGCCGCGACAAGCAGCGCTTCGCCAACGTCTACGAGATCGTCCTGCAAACGTATGCGATTCCGCTCGCAGATTTCGCGCGCGCCACACCGGGCTTCGACGCGTCGCGCATCACGCACGTGCGGTGGCGCTTCGACCGCAGCACGGCGGGCACGATCATTCTCGACAACATCGGCTTCTCCAACATGCGCGCCGAGTTCACCGCCCAGACGATCGGAGCGGCCCGATGAGCCGCTCGTCCACGAAGCGTGCACGCGGAGTGGTGTTCGTCACCGCGCTGGCCGCGACCGCGGTCACGTCGATCGCCCGCGCGCAGGCGCCAACGTCGGTACCGGACCAGCGTGAGCGCTACGCGCCGCTCATCCTCAAGCTGCCGGCCACAGCCCGCGTGTTGTCGTTGGGCGGCGCACAGGTGGCGCTGCGCGATGTCGATGCCGTGTTCGGCAATCCCGCGCTGGTGGGTACCGGTACTGGATTGGCCTTCGGTGCGGAGCGCTACGAAAGCGGGGCCACGGCCGGACAGTTCGCCAGCAGCTCCACCATTGGACCGCTCGGCATCGGTGTCGGTGTGCAACTGTTCGATGCGGGCCCGCGCTATGGCGCATTTCCGGCGCAGAGTGAGGTGCTGACGCGTGACAACGCAGCCGGCACCACGAGTCTGGCGGCAAGCGTCGCGGCATCGCTCACGTGGAAGCAGATCCGTTGGGGCGTGGCCGCCAAGTACGTCGAAGAGCGGGTCACGGACGATCGCGCCGGCGGCGTCGGGTTCGACGTCGGGGCCTCGAAGTCACTGTCGCTCTTGAACAGCACGGTGGGTTTGGCGGTGCAGCACCTCGGTCCGCGTCTCGAGGTGGCCGGCCGTCGCGAGTCGCTGCCCACGCAGCTCGCGCTGGGCATCGCGACGGCGCCTAAAGGGCTCGGCAAGTGGGTCGATGTGGGCGGCACGGCGGAGCTCGGCGTGCGTCGGGATGGAGAGCTGTTTCCCCGCGGCGGGGTGGAGTTGAGCTACTCGCCCCTCGAGGGCGTCACGTTCACCGGTCGCGCCGGCGCGCGCCGCCCGCAGTTGCGCGAGGAGCGGCCGATCACGGCGGGCGCCGGCTTCATGGTAGATCGCTTCACGATGGACTACGGGTGGGAGACGCTGCGCGAGGGGGCCGGGCATCGCCTCACGATTCGGCTGCGATAAGTCGTTTTTGCGCGTGACTCCCCTGTTCGCGCGGGGAGTCAGTTCGCTAAATTGATCGGCTGGCCCGCTTCACGGCGGGTCGTCGCTCCGGTAGCTCAGTTGGTAGAGCAGTGGCCTTTTAAGCCATAGGTCGTGGGTTCGAGTCCCACCCGGGGCACTCGCTGGTTACCCGGCTATCTTTGAGCATGCGCGTTCGCATCCTCATTTCAGTGGCGATGGGCTTCCTCGCCGCCTGCCTGTCTTCTCCGCTCGTCGCCAGCGCCCAGCTCCGGCCGGCGTCGCGGTCGCCCCGCGGGGATAGTGCCCAGGGTGCGGTGTCCACGGCGTCGCCGCGGGCAGCGCTGGAGTCGTTCCTGCGACTCGCCGAAGCGAACGATTGGGATGGCGCGGCCAGGTACCTCGCGCTGCCCCCGGGCCAGCGTGAGCGGGCCCCGCAGCTCGCCCGCCGGCTCAAGACCGTTCTCGATCAGCGTCTGGATATCGACCTGCGCACCGTCTCCGGCGCCGTCTCGGGTGACACGACCGACGGGGACACCGATGGCGACCACATCGGCATGATCTCGTCGGCCAGCGGGCGGGAGGCCCCCGTGCGCGTGGTGCGCCTCTCGGCGCCCGCGTCAGGCGGGCCGGTGCGGTGGGTGTTTTCGCAAACCACGGTCGGCTACGTCGACGGATGGTTCGATACCCTTGGGGCGCCGTGGCTCCGCGAACGGCTCCCAGAGCGGGCAATGCTCGTGGGGCCATTGAACGTCTACTACTGGCAGTGGATAGGGCTCGGTCTGGCAATCCCGGTCGTCCTGCTTGTCGCGTGGGGGCTCGGGGTGGTACTGCGCAACCTGCTGGGACGGATTGCCCGACATACCGTCACCGACTTGGACGACCTGCTCCTGGAGCATCTGCGCGGTCCGTTTCGCCTGTGGGTAGCGGCGCTGGCCATCGGCCCGCTCCTGTCGCTGCTCGAACTGAACACGCGCGTCGCCGGCTTTCTGGCATCGCTCACGCGCGGCTTCGTCCTCGTCGCGGTCTTCTGGGGGCTGCTGCGGATCATCCGTCTGGCACAGGACCGCGTGGCCAACGCCGCCTGGGCTACGGGGCAGGGTACACAGGCGCGTACCTTGGTGCCGCTCCTCGGCAATTTCCTGAGGGTGACACTGGGCATCGTGGCGATGCTCGTTGCACTGGCCCAGTTTGGCTATCCCGTCGGTACACTGCTTGCCGGTCTCGGTATCGGTGGTATCGCGGTCGCGCTGGCGGCGCAGAAAACCGTGGAGCATCTGTTCGGCAGTGTGTCGCTCGCCGCCGACAATGCATTCCGTGTGGGCGACTGGGTGCGGGCCGGCACCTCGGAGGGGACGGTGGAACGGATCGGACTGCGCTCCACCAGCATCCGCACCGTGGACCGCACCGTCGTGCGCATACCGAACGGGCCATTGGCCGACGAGCGCATCGAGACCTTCGGCGAACGCGACCGTATTCTGCTGCGCACCGACATCGATCTTACCTACGATACGACGCCGGAACAGTTGGAGCGGATTCGCGACGCCCTCGAGGCGGCGCTGCGCGCGCATCCGCTTGTCTTTGCCGACGTGATCCGCGTGCATGTAGTCGGGTTCACGGAATCGGCGATTCGCCTGAATGTGATCGCCTGGTTCCTGACCACCGACTGGCAGGAGTTCCTGCTCATTCGCCACCAGATGCTCATCATCTTCATGCGTGTGATTCGCGATCAGGGTTCGAGCTTCGCCTTTCCCTCGCGCACGATATACCACGTGCAGCAGGACGGCAGGACACCGGCTCCCATGATCGGCGCCGGCGCGCCAGCGATCGATGCATAGCCGAGTCGTGCCCGCATGATCGGCGCCCTGTCGGGCCTCGTGCCGCTTCTTGCCGCGGTGCAGGGGGACATGATTCAGGATCCGCCGCCCATGCTGGCCTCGGAGCTGGCGGCCACGCTGTTGCAGGGCGCAATCACGACGGGTCTGGCGGCGCTGTGCGCGCACCTGTACGTGCGGTATCGCCGTCCGTGGTTCGGCTGGTTCGCGGTGGCGTGGAGTGTCTACGTCGCGCGTCTACTGTGCATTCTGAGCTTCCTGCTGTCCGGCGAGCGGGTGTGGCTGTACTGGCATCAGGTCACCACCGGATGGACGGCGCTCGCGCTGCTCTGGTCGGCGATCGTCTTCCTTCGCCAGCCGAAGGCGCGCCCGGGGTATCTGCTGTTCGCGCTCTTCCCGGCGCTGTGGTCGTACGTCGCGATCTATCAGCTCGACAACTTCCTGTGGGCTGCGCTACCCGCGGTGCTCTTCCTGAGCGGCGCGACGATGTGGACTGGCTGGGTGTTTTGGCGCCATCATCGTGTCGCGAGCTCCACCGGTGCGCGCCTGCTGTCGATTTCGTTCTTCCTGTGGGGACTGCACCACCTCGACTACCCGTTCCTCCGGGCACAGGGCGCCTGGACACCGTGGGGTTATTACCTCGACATCTCGTTCGAACTGCTGGTTGGCTTCGGACTGGTGCTGCTGGTGCTCGACGATCTGGGCCGCGGCGTGCGCGCGCTGTCCGCCCTCTCGGGCGACTTGCAGCGTCGCGATCGCACCAGTGATCCACTGGACGCGCTGTTGTCGCGACCGCTGGCGCTGCCCGGCGTGCGCGGGACGGCGATGTATCTGTTCGATGCCGATGGCGCCGACGAGGCCAGTGTCTCCGACGTGCTCGATGGCGTCCTGAGCGCGTGGCGCGACGCGGAGGCGGCACAGAGCGTGCGCGAGGAATCGCTGGCCGACGCGCCGAACGCACTGGTCCCGTTGCGAGCCGCTCCGGCAACGCGCGGGCGCTTCGTGCGCGGTGCCGGTTCCTGCGCCGGGTGGGACAACACCCGGCCGGATCAGGCGGTGCTCGATGCCCTCACGCGCATGCGCATTTCCCGGCGGCCGCAGGTCGTGGCGGCCGAAGGGCAGCAGCCGTTCATCGCGGCACTGCCGGTCGGATCGGGGACTCGGCTCGTTGGCGCCTTGGTGATGGCCGGCGATGTGCGGAACCCGTTCACCGCGCTCGACGACGACTTCCTGCTCACGCTGGGCCAGCAAGTCGGTGCCGCCCTCGAACAGTCGGCACTCGACCGGCAGCTGGCCACGCGCACCACGGCGCTCGAACAGCTGTCGGCCCGTATGGTACGCCAGCATGAAGACGAGCGACGCCGGCTCTCGCGCGAACTGCACGACGAAACCGCGCAGGTGTTCTCGGCGGTGAAAATGCAGCTCGAAGCGCTCCGGCCGCTTCTGGCCGAGGGTGCCTCCCCGCGGCTCGATCGTCTGTTGTCGCTGGTCGACACCGGCATTGCGAGCATTCGACAGGTGACGAGCGATTTGCGCCCGTCGTTGCTCGATGATCTGGGACTGCGGCCGGCGCTGCACTCGCTCGTGACCGATTTCACTGAGCGCAGCGGCATCCGCGCCACATTCGACGCCCCCCCCACCTTTCCGCCGTTGCATCCCGACGCCGACCTCGCGCTGTTTCGGGCGCTGCAGGAAGCGCTGTCGAACGTGGTGCGTCATGCGCACGCGGCACAGGTCGACGTCCTGGTCACGGTCGACAGCCAGGGACTTGTGCTGACGATCCGCGACGACGGCAAGGGGTTCCCCGTGGGCCGCACCGGCCGCATCCGCGACGCCGAGCATCGCATGGGGCTGACCGGGATGCGCGAACGGATTTTCGCCATCGGTGGCGGCGTGGTCATCACCAATCGTGGCCAAGGCGCCGAGGTGCGGATCAGCGCGCCGCGGGTGGTTCTCGACGTTTCAACCGCTCTGCCCTCCTCGTGAGCACCCCCCTCGTGAGCATCTCGTGAAACGACCCAATGAAGACGGGCAGCATCCGCCGAGCATTCGCGCGAGAATTCGCGTGCTCATCGCCGACGACCATGCACTCGTGCGGGAAGGGCTGCGATACGTCCTCGATGCCGACCCCGGGATCGAAGTCGTGGCGGAGGCGGCGAACGGGCGCATCGCCGTGGAGCTCGCGCAGCAGCACATGCCGGATGTCGTGGTGCTCGATATCACCATGCCGGAGGAGACGGGACTGCATGCTGCGGCCCGGCTTCGCGAGCTGTTGCCGTCGGCGCGCCTTCTCATGTTGAGCATGCACGATCAGAGTGAGTACGTGCGCGAGGGCATGCGCATCGGGACGCACGGCTACCTGCTCAAGGACTCGGCCGGCGAGGAGCTGCGGGCCGCGATTCATACGGTGCACGCCGGTGGCACCTTCTTCAGTCCCGCCGTGGTGCGTCGGCTCACCGCCGCGGATGCGGTGCCGGCGTCGGCATCGGCCGTGCAGCTCGAGCAGCTCACGCCACGTGAACGGGACGTCCTTGGCGGTGTGGCGCGCGGACTCACCAACAAGGCGATCGCCGCCGAATTGGGGATCAGCCGGCGCACCGTGGAAGCCCATCGCGAGAGCCTCATGCGCAAGCTCGAGATCCACAGCGTCGCGGGGCTGACTCGCTTCGCTCTGGAAGCCGGTTTGGTGTCGGACGCGTGACATTTTCGTGTCCAGCTGGTGATGGTCTCGTCGGGGCTCCGTCACATGCGGTGACGACTCTGTTCGTTCATGAGCTCATGGCTGATTCGACTCGACGCGCGTGATCGCGCCCTGTTCACCCGCCTTGCCCTGACGTCCGCGACGGCACGTTCGCGGCGCCAGGTCTGGATCTCCCTCACTCACCTCGGCGGCGTACGGGTCAGCATCGGTGTCGCCTGTCTCTCCAGTGTGTTCCCCGGGGGAACACTACGACTGGCCTGGCGCACGCTCCTGATTCTCGGCCTGTCGCACCTGATGGTGCAGGTGATCAAGCGTTCCGTCGGACGTCCGAGGCCACCGGCGATCGAGCCGGCGGGTGCGCTCGTGCTGGCCCCCGACCAGTTCTCACTTCCGTCTGGGCATGCCTGCGCCGCGATGGCGCTCGCCGTTGGGTTAGCGAGCATCATGCCGGCACTGTCGGTGCCATTGCTGCTGCTCGCGCTTCTGGTCGGCTTCTCTCGCGTCGTGCTCGGCGTCCACTATCCCGGCGACGTGTTGCTTGGGCAGGCCATCGCCCTGCTGACCGCGTACCCGATGCTGGGCTAGGTGACGGGCACATGACGTTCATACGGCCGTCGGCGAGGGCCGGCGGCCCTTGCCCAGCGCGACGGCGATCTGATGCGTAACATTGAGGCGGCGATAATCGATGACGACCAATTGGTGGCGATGGCGCGCGCTGCGCTGCATGCCGCCCACCGGGTTGCTTCACCCCTGGTCGAGTCGTGGCCGTCCAGGCCTGATGTCACCGGGCTGAAGGAACGGCATGAGAGGAGCGGGGCCGACCGGCCACCGACTTAAGCTGGCTCCCGTTAGGTTACCCGCGTGAAACTTCCTTTCCCATTGGCGCCGGCCCTGCTGTTGGTTGCGGCCGGCGCGTGCGGCCGATCCGGAGCCGTTGGCCCGGTGATATTGCCGCTTCCATCGCGTGATGCGATGGTGCAGGTGGGGTCGGCCGCGGCTCCGCCGGCCACCCCCGCCGATGCCGCCACGCCGGATGAAGTCGTGAACACCGTGGTCTCGGTATTCGGCGACAGTTCGGTGCTGCGCGCCGCCACCGACTCAATGCTGATTGCCGACGATCCGGAGTGGGACATCGATGTGCGGTCCTATGAGACGCACGATCGGGTCGAGTACTACGTCGGACTCTTTTCGCGGGGCGGCGGGCGCGAACGATTCACGGCGCGCCTGTCACGCGGCACGCGCTACGAGCCGATGGTCCGGTCCAAGCTGCGGGCCAGCGGCATGCCGGAGGATCTGACCTACCTTGCGCTCATCGAGAGCGGGTACGATC
>CANGXK010000088.1 GCA_947457715.1 Gemmatimonadota bacterium | reverse complement strand
TCAAGCCGGAACGTGGCACCGAATTCGAAGCGGGTCTCGACGCCGGCTTCTTCAGCAATCGCGTGTCGGCTGAGCTCACGTACTTCAAGAAGCAGACGAAGGACCTGATCATCGCCAAGCCGGTGCCGCCGTCGCTCGGCTACTCGTCGAACCCGCTGGCGAACATCGGCTCGTTGGAGAACAGTGGCTTCGAACTCGCACTCAACATCAGCGCGCTGAATACCCAGAACGTGCGGTGGGACATTCGTGCCGGCGCCAATACGCTGCACAACGAACTCACCAGCCTCGGCACGGTGCTTCCGTTCCCGCTCGGCGGCGTCGGTCGCACGATCGTCGGACAGCAGCTCGGTGTCCCGGTGTCCAAGCGCATCGAGAACATCAACACCACGACCAACGTGGTCACGGTGAGCGACACGCTGGCGCCGATGGGCAACCTGTTCCCGACGCTCGAGTGGAACTTCACCAACACGGTGACGCTGTTCAAGAATCTCCGCATGAGCGCACTGCTCGACGCGAAGCGCGATTTCATCGTGATGAACAACACCGCGTTCTTCCGCGAAACGCAGCTCGTGCGTTCGAACCTGCGCCTCGACCCGACCGTGCTGTCGGCCACCGAGCGCTTGCGTCGCTACGGCAACCCGACCTCGGGCCAGCCGGCGTTCGTCACGAACAAGGGCAACGCCGCGACCGTGAACGACGTGCGTGACGCGTACCTCGAGCGCGGCGACTTCGTGCGCCTCCGCGAGATCTCGGCCACCTACACGTTGCCGAACAGCCTCGCCAAGCGTATGGGCGGCGTCGTGGACGGTGCCTCGATCACCCTCGCGATGCAGAACGTCAAGCTCTGGACCGACTACTCGGGTCCTGATCCCGAAGTCAACGCCCAGACCGGCGCGTTCTCCCGCGAAGACTTCCTGACGCTGCCGAATGCGCGCAGGTCCGTGCTTCGCTTCAACTTCACCTTCTAACCGCGAGACGATCATGAAGAAGATCCAACGCGCGGTTACGCGCACCTTGGCAGGCACCACGCTGGTCCTGGGCGCAGCCGCCTGTTCCGACCAGTTCCTGCAGGTCACCAACCCGAACGTCATCGACGCGGCCACGGTCGATCCGACGTCGTCCGGCGCCACGCTCGCGGCGTCCGCGCAGCAGAACTTCGCCACTGCGCTGGGCTGGCTGGCGATGTACAGCGGGTACTTCACCAACGAAGTCAACGTGTCGGACACCTTCCCGACCCGTAACGAGTTCGGCTTCCGCACCGTCTCCGACCTGAACAGCTCGCTGAACGGCGACGTCTGGGCTCCGATCTCCCTGGCCACGGCCTCGGCGAAGACGGTCCTCGACCTCACGCTGCCGAACCCGACCACCAACATCAGCTTGGCGCGCGCGGCGACCTTCCGCGGCTTCTCGATCCTGATGATGGCGACCGATTTCTGCACCGGTTCGCTGTCGTCCGGCCCGGAGCTGACCACGGCGCAACTGCTCGACTCGGCCGCGTTCTGGTTTACGCGTGGCAACGATGTCGGCAAGGCCAACGGCACCGCCGATGGCATCGCCCTGGCCAACGCAGCGCTGGTCGGCCGCGCCCGGGCGAAGCTGCAGAAGGGTGACAACGCTGGCGCGGCGGCCGATGCGGCGCTCGTTCCGGCGGGCTTCGAGTACAACATGCGCTACACGGACGATCAGAACAGCCGCACGCGTCTGTCGAACCGCCTGTACCAGTTCAGCTTCGACCGCGGCGCCATCAGCGTCGCGCCGTGGTACCGTCAGACGGATCCGCGCGTGCCGTTCCGGGCGCCGGGGTCGGGCACCGCGGTCGGTCAGGACGCCGTCCCGGGCGGTTTTCACCAGCAGGCGAAGTTCACGGGCTATGCCTCGAGCATCCGCCTCGCCTCGAAGCTCGAAGCGGACTACATCGCCGCCGAAGCCTCGGGCAACGCGACCACGCAGCTCGCGCTCATCGATGCGCGTCGTGCGGCCAACGGCCAGACGGCGTACGCCGGTGCCACGGATGCGGCCAGCGTCAAGACGGAGCTGTTCAACCAGCGCGCCCTCGAGTTCTACCTCGAAGGCAAGCGGCTCGCCGACTTCCGTCGGTCGCCGGCTTCGACGGCCACGACGGTGACGGCCACTGGCCAGCCGTACTTCAAGCCCGGCTACGCGAACACGGGCTCGCAGACGTGCTATCCGCTGCCGCGCACCGAGCGTGACAACAACCCCAACATGGCCGGCAAGTAAGCCGTTCCTGCTTGGATGTGACGGAAACGGGCGCCGGGGAATTCCTCGGCGCCCGTTTTTTGCCAAACGCCCACGTCAAGAAGACTTGACACTCCTGCTGTAAAGAATAGTTGACAGTCCTGTAAACCGATCACACCTTACCTTGTGTAGACCCATCGGTACAACCACTTCCGCCACGTGGCAGCACGCGCAGGAACCTGTCCCCATTTTCCGCGTTCACCACGTACGGGCCGTATACTCCCGTCGTTCGAATCGCGGCTGCCGTCATCCCGCCTGACCACCGTTCTGATGAGTTTCCGTGCCGGCATGAGTTCTTTTATGCAGCCGATGCTGCCCAGAGTCGCATGATCATGAATGCGTCTCTCGACGACGCGTCCGAATGCGCCCGGATCACGATGGTCCACGCGCGCACCTTTTCGCTGGGGAGCAAACTGCTCCCGGCGTCGAAGCGTCGCGCCGCGTACGCGCTCTATGCGTTCTGCCGTATCGCTGACGATCTGGTCGATCAGGCGGACCACGACAACGTGTCCGAACTGGCGATCCAGCTCGACGCCTACCGGAATCAACTGCAGGCCGCCCTCGATGGGCGCCCCAGCGGACCGATCTTCCGTGAGGTGGCGTGGGTGGCCCGTGCTTACGAGGTGTCACCTGCCCCGCTGTTCGAGTTGCTCGATGGCGTGCGCCGTGACCTCGACGCGCACACGTACGACACCTGGATCGAGCTCGAACAGTACTGTCAGGGCGTCGCGAGCTCCGTCGGCGAGATGTGCACGTACGTATTCGGCGTCCCTGCCGGACCGGCCATGCGCACTCAGGCTATCCAGTACGCCCGAATCCTTGGCACCGCCATGCAGCTCACCAACATCCTCCGGGACGTTGGGGAAGATGCCCAGCGCGGCCGGTGTTACCTGCCGGCCGAGGATATGGCGAAGTTCGGCCTCACCCCGCAGGACGTGTTGACCGGCGGTCCCGAGTTGGCACGGGACGCCGGCTGGGCACCGCTGATGGCGTATGAGGTCAGCCGAGCGCGGGCGCTGTACGCGGCCGCCCTGCCCGGCATCGCGCTGCTCGATGGCGATGCGCAGCGGTGCGCGGCCGCCTGCGCCAACGGGTATGCCGGCATCCTCACGGCGATCGAAGGGCAGCGGTACGACACCATTTCCACCCGTGCGCGCCTTGGTCGTCTGGCGCGCGTCGGTATTCTCTGGAACGCCTGGCGCTATCGTGCGCCGGCACCGGATCTCTCCGCGTTGGGACATGGTCCTCGGATCGTCTGGGAACCCAACACGGTCGCGTCCAATGCCGATTCCCTGATCCGACTGGCCTGAGGGGCTCCTCGTATGACCGTTTCCACCAACCATCGGGACACCCTGCGCGACACCTCGACGTCGACGCTCTTCAAGATTGCGGGGCTCACGCTGCTGGGGCACGCGTTCTTCAGCGCGTTTTCGGCCTTCGCCTTCGCCACGTTCCTGGTGCCGCCGTATCCGGAGTGGCTGCAGACCGCGCAGAACCAGAAGGTGATGGCCATGGGCTTCACCTACGGCGGGGCAACCACCGTGACGCTCGGTGCCATCGCCGGGCTGGCGTTCCTGGCGCATTGCATTGGCATGGGCCGCGCGGCCGTGGTGTTCATCGTGTCATTCTGCCTGGCCTTCCTTTCCGAGTACGCCGGCACCGTCACGGATTATCCGTTTGGCGCCTATGAGTATTCGAGTCAGCTCGGCTACAAGCTGTTCGGACGCGTGCCGTTCAACATTCCGACGTCGTGGTTCTACATGCTGGTCGCCTCCCTGGCGATCTGCGGCCGCTTCCTGCCAGCCAAAGACGACAACACGTCGAAATGGTACTGGGCTCTGATGGGCGGCCTTGTGCTCACGGCGTGGGACGTGTCGATGGACCCGGCCATGGTGAAAACCAATCACTGGTTTTGGGAGATTGGCAGTTTGGCCGACCGCTCCGCTTTCGAGCAATTCATCGGCAAGCCGATCTTCTTCGGCATGCCGATCACGAATTGGCTCGGCTGGTTGCTGACCGGGATCCTGGTGGCCCGGGTCATGCTGGCGATTGTGCCGCCGACCGTCTGGGCGGCCAAAGTGGCACCGCACCGTCTCCCGATCACCCTGTACGCCGTGAACGGGCTGCTCCCGCTGGCCATCTGCTTCCGTCAGGACATGGTGTTGGCCGGTGTGTTGGGGACGATCGCCATGGCCGTCCCGCTGTGGGCGGCGCTTCGCCGCGCGCCCGCGCCGCTGCCCGAGATTGGCGCGGCCCAACTCGGTGGCGTCGCGGTCTCAGGCCGCTGATGCCACATGCGGCTGACCTGCACACGGGCACCGCTGCCGGCGCGATTGCGTTAGCCGCATGAACGGTGTGATGGATCGTCTCACCCCGATCTTCGATTCGGACGCGCTGCCGATCGGCATTCTCGTCTGGATCGTGATCGAGGCCGCTGTGCTCTATCTCTGGCAGCGTCGCCATCCGTCGTCGCCGCTCGGCTCGCCGAACACGGCGCGCATCGTGTCGTTTCTCGGGGCCGGCGGTTCACTGGTCGCGGCGATGATTTTTCATCGCCGACCGGATCCGTCGCCCGAAGGGTTTGCGCTGGCCATGCTGGCGGCGCTCGTGATTCATCTCTGGCACATTACTGTGCTGCTTCGCCGCTGATCAGCGCGGCGGAGCGGCGCTCCCCGCTTTCTTCAGCACCTCGGTTCATGCGCATTGTTGTCATCGGCAGCGGCTTCGGTGGACTCGCTGCGGCCATTCGTCTGCAGGCACAGGGCCACGACGTCACCATTGTCGAGAAGCTCGATAAGGCGGGCGGGCGCGGCTACGTGTTCGAGCAGGATGGCTTCACGTTCGACGCCGGTCCGACGATCATCACGGCGCCGTGGCTGATCGACGAACTCTTCGCGCTCACCGGCCGGAAGACCGAAGACTACATCACGCTCAAGCTGCTCGATCCGTTTTACAACATTCGGTTCGAAGACGGCTCCGTTTTTCACTACAACGGCAACCGCGACGACATCGTCCGTCAGGTGGGTGAGTTCAACCCCGCTGATGTCGCCGGCTACCTGAAGTTTCGCGAAAAGGCCTGGGAGATTTTCAACGTCGGGATGCCGCTCATCGACAAGCCGTTCCTCACGGCCGGCTCGATGATCAAGATGCTGCCCGACCTGATCCGCACACGCTCCGATGTCTCAGTGGCCGACCTCGCCGACAAGTACCTCAAGGACGACCGTCTGCGGCAAGTGTTCTCCTTCCACCCCCTGCTGGTGGGCGGCAATCCGTACAAGACGTCGTCGATGTACGCGCTGATCCACAAGCTCGAGCAGCAGTGGGGCGTGCTCTTCGCCATGGGCGGCACCGGTGCGCTCGTGCGGGCCCTCGTGCAGGCGTTCGAAGATCTCGGCGGCACGATCCGCTTCGACAGTGAGGTGCAGGAGATCACGGTCGATGCGGCCCGCCGCCGGACCACCGGGGTGAAACTGGTCGACGGCGAAGTGCTCAAGGCCGACGCCGTGGTGTGCAATGGCGATGTGGCGCAGGCCTATCGCACGCTGCTGCCGCCCGAGGCGCGACCCTCCATGAGCAACGCCAAGGTGGAGCGCATGCGCTTCTCGATGTCGCTGTTCGTGATCTACTTCGGCACCGACAAGCAGTACGAGGACATCGCGCACCATGAGATCATCATGGGCCCGCGCTACAAGGCGCTGCTGGAAGACATCTTCGAGAAGAAGATCCTGTCCGACGACTTCTCGCTGTACCTGCATCGCCCAACGGCCACCGATCCCTCCCTGGCCCCGCCGGGGCACGACTGCTGGTATGTGCTCTCGCCCGTGCCTCACTTGGGCGGGGATGTGGACTGGGAGGCCGTTGGGGATCGCTACCGCGACCGGATCATGGGGTATCTCGAGGAGCGCTACATGCCCGGTCTCAGCCAGCACATCGTGACCGAGCGGCGCATTGACCCGCGCTATTTCGAGACCCGCTTGAACAGCTACCTGGGGAGCGCCTTCGGCCCGGAGCCCGTGCTCACGCAGTCGGCCTATATGCGCCCGCACAACGTCAGTAAGGACATCCCGAATCTGTACTTTTGCGGCGCCGGCACCCATCCCGGTGCCGGGCTTCCCGGCGTGATCTCGAGCGGCAAGATCGTCGCCGAACTGATCGGCGGCGCGCCGGCCCGGGCGGCCACCCCGGCCCCGGAGTTGTCACTCCGCTAGCCGCCGTGTGGCCGGCGGACGTTTCACCGCTGGCCGTTCCCCCGATCGCAGGGCGGCCGCCTGGAGGCAATCCGACGGCGGCCCTGTTTTCGCAGTTCACCCCGACTCCCTGCCTCACTTAGATTGCGCCGCATGACCATCACCATTACCCCGACCGAGAGCGCGGGAGTCTCGCGCCGGATGCAGATCTCGGTGCCGGCTGACACCGTCGCGTCCTACGAAGAGAAGGCGGCGCGCAAGTACGCGACGCAGGCCCGCATTCCCGGCTTCCGCCCTGGCAAGGCCCCGGCCGCGATGGTGCGCAAGCGCTACGCTGCCGAAGTGCGCCAGGAAGCCATCGAACTTGCGATGAACGATGCGTTCCGCGAAGCGGTCGAGCGCGAAGGGCTCAAGCTCGCCGCCCAGCCGCACGTGCATGATCTCAAGGCCGAACCCGGCCAGCCCCTCGAGTTCGAGCTGCACTGCGAAGTGCGCCCGGAACTCACGCTCGAGCGGCTCGACGGCTTCACCGTGACGCGCCGTGATTCGGCGGTCACCGATGAACTCGTCGAGGAGCAGATCGAGAAGATCCGCGAACAAAAGGCGGATTGGGCACCGGTCGAAGACAAGCCGGCCCCCGGTGACATGGTCACGGTGATGCTCTCCACGGCCGACGCCGATGGCTCCCTGCCCGAGGGCAAGGAGTACCGCCTCGTGCTCGGTGGCGGTCAGGCCATTGCCGGTATCGAAGAGCTCATCATGGAGACCTCCCCCGGCGGTACGACCGAGCGGCAGGTGCGTTGGCCCGAAGACTTCCCTGACGAATCGCAGCGTGGCGCCGCGAAGCTGGTGCGCGTCGTGCTCACCGACGTGAAGCGCAAGTCGCTTCCGGCGCTCGACGACGCGTTCGCACGCGAAATCGGCGACTTCGACACGGTGCAGATCCTGCGCGACGCCGTGCGTGCCGACATGGGCGAGCACTCGAAGCGCGAAGCCGACGCGGAAGTGCGTGGACAGATCATCGACCAGATCGTCGAGGCGAATCCGTTCGACGTGCCGAAGGCGTGGGTGATGCAACTGGTCGATGGCTACATGCAGATGTACGGCGTGCCCGATGCCGAGAAGCAGCGCTTCACGCAGGAGTTCATTCCGATGGCCGAGCGTCAGGTGCGACGCGACCTGATCATCGATACGATCGCCGAGCGCGAGTCGCTCACCGCGAGCGCGTCGGCCGTGGATGCCCGCATCGAGGAGCTCGCGAAGGCGCGGAACGTGGATCCGGGCCAAGTGTACGCGCAGCTGCAGAAGTCGGGTCGTTTGCAGGAGATCGAGCGAGAGCTGACCGAAGACCGCGTGTTCGGCTGGCTGCTCGAGAAGAATCCGGTCACGACGGCGTAATCACACGATCCCCGTTCGAGACACCGCCCGACCAACCGTTTCAGGAGAGTCGCAGCATGGCATCGATTTACATGCCGTACATCATCGAGCGCTCAAGCCGTGGCGAGCGCACGTATGACATCTTCTCGCGCCTGCTGATGGACCGTATCGTGTTCCTGGGGTCGCCGATCAACGACGACGTCGCGAACATCATCATCGCGCAGATGCTCTTCCTCGAGGCCGACAACCCCGAGAAGCCGATCCACCTGTACATCAACTCGCCGGGCGGCAGCGTGTCTGCCGGCCTGGCGATGTACGACACCATGCAGTTCATCAAGGCGCCCGTGCACACCACGTGCATGGGTATGGCCGCGAGCATGGGCGCGTTCCTGCTCTGTGCCGGCGCCGCCGGTCATCGCAGCGCGTTGCCACACGCGCGCATCATGATCCACCAGCCGTCACAAAACGGTGGCGGCGGATCGGCCTCCGACATCGAGATTCAGGCGCGCGAAATCCTGTATCTCCGCTCGAAGATGAACGAGCTGATGGCCAAGCACTCCGGGAAGCCGGTCGAGCAGGTCGAGCGCGACACCGACCGCGACCGGTTCATGAGCGCCGAAGACGCCAAGGTGTATGGGCTGGTGGATAACGTGATCCAGCACCAGGCGGAACTGGTTGCGGTAACGAAGTAAGGGACAACACAAACTCCCTAGGACGCAGGGGGGAGGGTATCAGGAAGGAGGAAGCAGCAACCGCGCGCGGTTCACCTGCTTCCTGCCCCCTGATACCCTCCCCCCTGCGTCCTAGGGAGTTTGCAGTTTTCCGTTACCGCGCTTCTGCCACCCGCATCTCGATCTCCACCGCCGGCCGCGTCGTGAGCCGCGCGAATGGCCGCACGCTGTCGGCATCGAGCGTGGTGAAATCGAAGCGGCGTACGAGACTCGCCAGGAT
>CANGXK010000087.1 GCA_947457715.1 Gemmatimonadota bacterium | reverse complement strand
TAGTACCGCTCCGACAGCCGCGCCAATGCGTCGGCTTGTCCGGGCGAAAGCTGTTCATGATGAACTGAGCATGCTGAACCGATCACGCAGAGAAAAAAGAGAGCGCAGAGGCGGTTCTCTGCGTGATCAGTTCAACGATGTAAGAACCACAAGGCGCACACCGCGTCTCACGCCAGAAATTCGTCCAGCCGCTCCGCCACGAAGTCGTCGTCCGCCAAGTCCGGGTACAGCGCCGACAGCCGCGCCAATGCGTCGGCTTGTCCGGGCGAAAGCTGTTCATGGGTATCGAACGTCCACGTGCCGCGCACGAGTCCCTGCAGGCGCAGGATTTCGAGAATGCCGGGCAGGCACCCCTGATAGCCGTGCGCGGCATCGAAGATCACGGCGTTCGCCATCGTGAGCGCGGCGCCCCGCGTGAGCCACTCCCGCGGCATCGTGCGATCACCCGATGCGCGCCACGTCTGAATCTCGCGCAGCATGCTCACCGCGCGCGACGTCCACACCGCCCACTGGCCGAGCAGTCCGCCGGCGAAGTGCCGCGTGTAGGCACGGCCGCCGCTCGTGACCGGGACATCGGTCACGAGGTCGGGCACGATCGCGTCGTCGTTGCCGGTGTACAGCGCGATGTCGTCGCGCCCGGCATCGGCCAGCGCACGCACGACGTCCATCGTGGCGTACCGGTCGAACGGCGCCACTTTGATTGCCACCACATTCTGGATCTCCGCGAACTCGCGCCAGAACGCGTACGACAGCCGTCGTCCACCGACCGCCGGCTGCAGGTAGAAACCGAACAAGGGCATCACCTCGGCCACCCGCGCGCAATGCGCGAGAATTGCCGCCTCGCCGGCGTCGCGCCATGCCCCCAGGGACAGCAGGCCGCAGTGATAGCCCAGCGCCTGTGCGATCAACGCCTCGCGCACCGCCTGCGCCGTGTCGCCAATCAGGCCGGCCACGCGCACGAACGCGCGCGGATTGCGGGCGAGGGCGTCGTCCGCCGTTTCCGCCGCCAACTCGAGCACGGGCCGATACAACCCGATCTTGGCGTCGTGAATCGGAAACCCCGTGGTGTGCACGCCGACCGCCATGCCACCGGCTCCCGCCGCGACGTAATAGCGGGTGAGTGCACGCTGGTGCTGCTCGTCCATCGCACGCGTGGGCAGCAGCGCCAGCGGATGCGCCGGAATCACCTGACCGATGTGCAGATGGCGGCGGATGTCGAACGCGTCGTGTCCGCCGTGATCAGTAGCGGCCATCGCGCACGTCGAACTTCGTCGGTTTGTTCAGTACGCGGCCACCGCCGCGAATCCAGCGCACGGCCCACTCGCACAGCGTATCGAGCGGCAGCGCCGCGTGCGGCAATTGTCCGGTCACCCGGTCGATGTTCGCGATCAAGGCGTCCTCGCTCGGCGTTCCTGTAAACACCGGCGAGGCGCCGGCGATCACCCCGATACGTTCGGCGATCTCGCGAACGGCAACCACGGGACCCGAGACATTCAACGCGACCCGCTGATCGGCCTGAGGCACCGCCGCCTTCGTCAGCGCACGCAACGCCAGCCGGTTCGCATCGCCCTGCCAGATGACGTTCACATACGCCGTATCGAGTGCGACGGGCACGCCGTGCAGCACCTTGTGGGCGATGTCGGTGATCACGCCGTAGCGCAGATCGCAGGCGTAGAACAGCCGGTACAGTAACAGCGGCGTCTGCGTATGACGCGCGATCGACTCGAACACACGCTCGCGGCCGATGCACGATGCCGCGTACTCGCCATCGGGCACGAGTGCGTCGTCTTCGCGGGCGCCGCCCAGTGCAACGGCCTGCCGTCCGTACACATTGCCGGTCGAGAAGCAGACGATGCGCGAACCGGCGTAGCGCTGCGCCGCGAGCGCGGATGCGACCACATTCTGCGTCCACGTGCCGACGGGATCGCCGGTCGAACCGAACTTCTGTCCGGCCATCCAGAGCACGTTGGGCGCGTGGGGGAGTGCCGCCACGGCAGCCGGATCGGCGAGGTCGGCGCGAATCGTCATCACGCCACGCGCATGCAGCTCGGCGGCGGCGTTGTCGTCGGAGAAACGCGACACGGCGATCACGCGGCGCGACGGGTCGGCGATGGCCCGGCGGGCCATGCGGGCCACCGTGGGGCCCATTTTGCCACCCGCCCCAAGAATGATCACATCTCCCCGAAGCGACGCCAGCGCATCAACCGTGTCGTCGTCGGGCGTCGACAGCAGGTCGTCGAGCGTCAGCTCGTCGGTCGGTGCCCCGGTGTTCACGTTGCGCTCAGGCGGTGGTCGCGAGCGTCGCGACGTCGTCGACGCGCACGCCCAACTCGGCGGCGAGCACGCGGCGTCCCGCCTCGATGCGCTCACGCGTCTGCTGCTTGAGTGTCGCGACGTCAGCGAGTGTCATACCCGCGGTGGCGATCGGCTCGAGCACCTGTGCGATCGCGCGCGCCGGCAGGAAGCGGAAGGTGCCTTTGGCCATGGCGTGGCGCGTGCCCACCACGGCGATGGGCAGGATCGGCGCGCCCGATTCGATCGCGAGTCGGAAGGCGCCATCTTTGAACGGCAACATCTCCCATGAGCGCGAGCGGGTCCCTTCGGGGAAGATCATGACCGAGACCTTCTTGGAAAGCCGGTCGCGACACTGCAGAATCGCGTCGGCGGCGGAGTCGCGATTGCCGCGCACGAGCTTGATGTCGCCGGCCATCCGCATCATCCAGCCCATGAACGGAATCTTGAACATGGTGTCCTTGCTCAGCCACTTCATTTCCCATGGGAAACAGCTGATCAGGAACACGTCGGCGTACGACTCGTGATTCGCGACGACCACGTACGGTCGGCGCGCGTCGGTGAGGGAGCCTCGGGTGTGAAAACGCCAAAGGCTGTTCAGCCGTAGCGCCGTGACGCCGACCAAGCGGAAGGTGCGACCGGCGGCATAGCGACCGGGATCGAAGGGGGCCGTGATCGCAAATATCAGAGCGACGACAGGCGTCCCGAGAATCACGACGAGCACGAGCTCGGTCCAGGCCCACCAGTTCTGCAACGTTCGCACCGCCCGCATGGCCGGGCTCAGCTGGCCGGGGTATCGACCGGCGCGTCCACCGGATCGCAGAACCCGCTTTCCTTATGCGAACCGTCACAAAACGGCTTCACGTTGGAGGCCCCACAGCGGCACAGCGACATCGGCCGACCTTCGGCGCGGGGCGGGATGACTGCACCGGTATGATCGAGCAGCACGATCTGTGCGGCATCTTCGGCGGAAATGCCAAACGAGCCGTTCTTGCGGACCGTGATAGTAATGGGCATAAGACAGGAGGGAGGGGGGAGGATGGGGGTACGGAGCAGAAGGAAGCTTTCTACTCCGGTTCCGTCCGAGCGCTCTGGGTCGCGGAGCGCTTCAGGCGGGCAATCATGGCGGACAGACCCGATTCACGTGCACCGAGTCCGATGTCCTGCATCAGCAGCCGCACGAAATCCGGCGGGAGTGCCAGTGTTACCGACGGCGGCTGATCGTTGACGGCGGCAAAAGTGATCGCGAGGACCGCGGCCACGGTCGGAGACTGCCGGGCGTTGACGTCGGCGTAGAAATGCATCGTGCCGTCGCTTTGCCGTTCGGGGAAAATATCGACTCGGGTCTGGCATTCGGGTACTGTGAACGCCGCCCGGTCGAGGTTGGCCAGCCGTTCCGGAAGCGGTTCGAGCTTTTTCGACCATCCCAACAGTGCCTGCATCTTGTCTTCCCGCTCCAGCACCCGGAACTGCCGAAGGGTGCGGGCCAGTGACGCTGGCAGTTCCCCTTCCGGTGACGGCGCGGTGGTTGTCGGGGAGAGTGGGGTGGCGTCAGGCATACCGGAATGCAATGTTGCCGAGGTCGGCCGGTCAAGCGCGTTCGCGCTGCCGTATGTCTCTCATCGTGAGTCGTGACGTGATGGTGCGTGCATTGGTGCTCGTGGCGCTCGGTCCGCTCTTCGTGCTGGGGGCCTGTTCAGGGGCAGCGGCCCCCGACATGGCCGTGGGCACTCTCGAGATGGTCGAAGTGGACGTGGGGCCGCTGCAGCCTGCGCGCGCGCTGCGCGTGCTGGTGCAGGAGGGCGATGCCGTGCAGGCCGGCGACACGCTGGTGCTGTTCACTACGCCCACTCTGGCGAGTTCCACGGCGCAGGCCGAGGCCCGGGCTGCTGCGGCGGCGGAGACGTCGCGTGAACTGGCCAGTGGCGCTCGTCCCGCCGAGATCAGCCGCGCGGAGGCGGAGTGGCGGGCGGCGGAAGCCGATGCCGAGCGTACTGCCGCCGATCTCGCGCGGCTGGAGCCGTTGGCGGCCAAGGGAGACGTGAGTCGTGCGTCGCTCGATGCCGCCCGGGCGGCGGCCCGTGTGACCGCCGGGCGTCGCGATGCGGCCCGGGAAGCGCTTCGGCTCGTGCGGCAGGGCGCGCGGCCGGAGCGCCGTCAGGCCGCCGCCGCCGAAGCACGAGGCGCGCAGGCGGCGGCCGAGGGATGGCGGGCCACCGCGAACGACCTCGTGTTGCTCTCGCCCGTGAGCGGTGTGGTGTCGAGCCGCAACGTGGAGCCCGGGGAAGTGCTGGCGGCCGGCCAGAGCGCGATCACGGTCGGGCAACCGTCACGGCCGTGGGCGCGGATCTATGTCTCGCAGTTCGTCCTCCCCACGCTGCGCCCCGGCGATTCGCTGTCGGCACGGCTCGATGGCGATACCACGGTGTTCCGCGGACGGATTTCGGCGATCGCCACCCGTGCTGAGTTTACCCCGCGCGTTGCGCTGACCGACAAGGAACGGGCCGACCTGCTGTTCGGTGTGAAGGTGGAGTTCGCCGACACGACGCAGCGACTGCGCGCCGGCATGCCGATCTCGGTACTGCTGCCGCGCACCGCCAAGTGAGCGTGGCGGTGAACGGCGATCGCACTGCCGTCGGCGCCGCCGTGGTCCGCACGCGCGCGCTGCGGAAGGCCTACGGCGAGTTGGTGGCGGTGGCCGGGCTCGATCTCGAGATCGCCCGCGGCGAAGTGTTCGGGCTGCTCGGGCCGAATGGGTCAGGGAAAACGACGACGATCCGCATGTTGTGCGGGCTGGTCGTGCCCACGAGCGGCTCGGCGGAAGTTGCCGGACTCGATGTCGAAACGAATACCGAGGGCGTCCGTCGTCGCATCGGCTATATGTCGCAGCGCTACGGGCTGTACGACGAACTCACCGTGGCAGAGAACCTCCGCTTCTACTCGTCGGTGTACGGGCTCGTGGGGCATGATCGCGAGCGGCGCCTGGCCGACCATGTGGAATCGCTGGGGCTCGGTCCGCGATTGCATCAGCGCGCGGGCACCCTCAGCGGTGGCTGGAAGCAGCGACTCGCCCTGGCCTGCGCCACGGCGCATCACCCGGATCTCGTGTTTCTCGATGAGCCGACGGCCGGTGTCGATCCGGCGGCCCGCCGCACGTTCTGGGAAACGATCTATCAGCTGGCGCGCGAAGGCACGACGATTCTGGTGACCACGCACTACATGGACGAGGCCGAGCGTTGTCAGCGACTCGCCTTTCTCTCGCGCGGCCACCTGATCGGCCTGGGCACACCGGCGGAAGTGGTGCAGCAGTTCAATGCCAACACGATCGAGGATGTGTTCGTGATGCTGCAGCAGCGCGATGAAGCCGACGAGGCGAGGCCGTCATGAGCGCGCTGTATGAGCGGGTGCGGCGCTGGACGGTGTGGCCGATGCTCTGGAAGGAGTTTTTGCAGCTCCGGCGCGACCGGCTCACGTTCGCCATGATGACGGGGCTACCGGCGATTCAGCTGCTGCTGTTCGGCTATGCGATTCAGACGGACGTGCGTCGATTGCCGACGGTGGTGGTGGACGAGTCGCGCACGAGCGAGAGCCGCGCGCTCATCCAGGTGCTGGTGAACACGGACAACTTCACCGTGGTGTCGGCAGTGCCCGATCGTGCAACCGCGAAACGATGGATCGAGCGGGGCGCGGCACGCGTGGCGCTGGTGATCCCCCCGGAGTACCAGCGCAATATTCGCGGTGGTCACACCGGTGTCGCGCAGATGCTGATCGATGCGGCCGATCCGCAAAGTTCCGGGGCGGCGATCGCGGGCGCGCAGCTCGCCGCGCAGGCGCGCGGTGCGCAGCTGCTGGCCTCGCAATTCAAGATCCGTCCGCCGGTCGAGATCCGTGTGCGCCCCTGGTACAACGCGGCGCAGAAGAGTGCGACGTTCATCGTGCCCGGGATCGTGGGGATTCTGCTCACGATCACGATGACGTTGATCACGAGCACGGCCATCGTGAAGGAGCGTGAGCGCGGCACGCTTGAACAGCTGATCGTCACGCCGATCAGCCGCACGAGCCTCATGCTCGGCAAGCTCGTGCCCTTCGTGCTGGTGGGCTACGTGCAGATGTCGGTGATTCTCGCGCTCGGCGTGATCTTCTTCGACATCCCGATCATGGGCAGCCTTGTACTGCTCTATTCGCTGGCGCTGGTGTTCATCGTGGCCAGTCTGGGTGTGGGGCTGTTGATCTCCACTGTCGCGCGCAGCCAGGTCCAGGCGATGCAGCTGAGCTTTTTCTTCATGCTGCCGAACATCCTGCTGTCGGGCTACATCTTCCCGCGCGCCGCGATGCCCGAGCCGGCGCAGTGGGTGGGCGCGCTGCTGCCGCTCACCTGGTTCCTCGATATCCTGCGCGGCGTGCTGCTGAAAGGCGTCGGCATGCGCGACCTGTGGACCCAGCTCGGCGTGCTGTCGGCCGCGGCACTCGTGCTATTGGTCATTTCCGTGCGGCGGTTTTCGAAAACGTTGGATTGAGGACGGGCTTTCAGGGGGATAAGAACGGAAACGGGCGATTCCTGCTTGAACGGATACGAGCCGATAGGAGCTGATAGGAATGGATTTGTCCCGTGTTGCGGCGAGTTCATCTCCGACTCCGAACGTTTCAATTTCTGAATTGAACAGCCGTCGAGCCGCGGCATTGGTCGCACAACGACGACAATCCGTTGCTCTCCGTTGTTATCGGCTCGTATCCGTTCAGGCGGGAATCGCCCGTTTCCGTTCTTATCCCGTGAATGCCTATTCGTGCCTCTTCACGGCGTGCGGGCGATACGAGGCTTCGAGAGCAGCCATGCCAAGGCGATCTGCGCCATCGGGACACCGCGTTCGGCGTGTTCAGGTCGACATGCCGGCCGTGTCGAAGAAGTTGATGCCGGCCTCGATGGCGCGACGGAAGAAGGGGCGGGCGTCCGCTTCGCTGAGCACCTGAGGGCGCCAGTCGGGGGCGCCAGTCGGCGGCGCCGAGCGTCGTTTATCGCATGGCGGCGTTTCGCAGGAAGGAGCGGAAAACAGAATTCGGGAACCGAATTGCGTGCTCACCGCTAGAATGTATGCACCCTTGACCCCGACCTCGACGCCCATGCTCATTCGCCGTCCCGACGACATCCCGTCTTCCGAGATCACTTCGGAAACCGTCTACCAGAACCGCCGTACCTTTGTCGGCACCGTCGGGGCGTTGGCGCTGGGCGGGCTGGTCGCGCCATCGGCGCTCGAGGCCATGCGCTTCGACCGCGGGACGGCGGGCGCCTACCCGGGTCTGCAGCAGGACGACAAGCTGACGCCCGAAGACGACGCGACCAGCTACAACAACTACTACGAGTTTGGGACCGGGAAGGACGAGCCGAAGGATCAGGCGAAGGACTTCAAGCCGATGCCGTGGACCGTGAACGTCGAGGGGCTGGTCAAGAAGCCGCGCCCCTTCTCGTTCGATGAGCTGGTGGGGAAGCTGCCGGTACAGGATCGGGTCTATCGCCACCGTTGCGTGGAAGCATGGTCGATGGTGATCCCGTGGCAGGGGGTGCAGCTCAAGGACGTCGTAGCCCGTTGCGAGCCGCTGCCGGGTGCGAAGTTCGTGGAGTTCACCACGTTGTACGATCCGCGCCGGATGCCGGGGCAGGCCCGGGCCGTGCTGCCGTGGCCGTACAAGGAGGCGCTGCGACTCGACGAGGCCAACAACCCGTTGGCGCTGCTGGCCACCGGCATGTACGGCAAGGCGCTGCCGAACCAGAATGGGGCCCCGCTCAAGCTCGTGGTGCCATGGAAGTACGGCTTCAAGGGGATCAAGGCGATCGTGAAGATCAAGTTCACCGACAAGATGCCCAACACGACCTGGAATGACGCCAATCCCAGTGAGTACGGTTTCTACGCCAACGTGAACCCGATGGTCGATCATCCGCGGTGGAGCCAGGCCAAAGAGCGTCGGATCGGGCAGTTCCTGAAGATCCCCACGCTTCCGTTCAACGGGTACGCCAGTCAGGTCGCGTCGCTGTACAGCGGCATGGATCTGCGGAAGAACTACTGAGCCCGCTGATGTCGCCGTGGCTGGCGCGCGCCGAAGCGCCGGCGCGGCGCGTGCTCCGTCCTGCGCTGTGGCTGCTCGTGATCGTGCCCGCCATCGTGCTGGTCGCGCAGCTGCTGTTGGATCAGTTAGGGGCCGAACCAATCGAGGCGCTCGAGCACGCGTCGGGCGAGTGGGCGCTCCGGCTGCTGGCGGCGTCGTTGGCGGTCACGCCGCTCATGCGCCTCACCGGCTGGGGCTGGATGGTCACGCAGCGCCGCTTTCTGGGACTGGCCGCCTTCTTCTGGGCGATGGGGCATCTGAGCGTCTACCTCGTGCTCGACCAGTTCTTCGACTGGCCCGCGATCGCTGAAGATATTCTGAAGCGGTTGTACATCACGGTCGGGATGCTGGCGTTCCTGCTCATGGTGCCGCTGGCGCTCACGTCGACCAAGTCGTCGATCCGGAAG
>CANGXK010000086.1 GCA_947457715.1 Gemmatimonadota bacterium | reverse complement strand
TCAAGTACAAGAAGCTGAACTTCCTCAAGATCGCCGACGTGGCGGGCATGGGGATCGCGGCCGGCTACGCGGTGGGACGGACCGGCTGCTGGGCGGTGGGTGACGACTACGGCCGTCCGTTCAATGGATTCTTCGCGACCAAATTCCCCGAGGGTGCTCCGCCCAGCACGGCCGCCGTGATGTCGCAGCAGTTCGGAGTCGAATTCCCGGCCGGCACGGATATGTCGGACGTGATCGCGGTGTACCCGACGCAGCTGTATGAGACGCTGATGGGGTTCGTGATGTTCGTGATCCTGTGGCGCTTTCGGAAGCACGCGAATCTGCCCGGCTGGCTGTTCGGCATGTACTGCATCCTCGCCGGCATCGAACGGTTCATCGTGGAGTTCTTCCGCGCGAAGGATGACCGGTTGGTGATGGGCTTCTCGACGGCCCAGATCATCGGCATCGCGATTTTGACGATCGGGGTTGCGATCGTGGCGACGCGGACGAAGCGGAGTGGCCCTCTGGCGGCTGTTTGAAGCCCAAGGCTCATGGCTCATGGCCCATGGCCGAGAGCTCACAGCCTTAAAGCTTCAAGCCCGGGAGCCGAGCGCGCTTTGGGCTCTCGGCTCCCGGGCTTGAAGCTGTGGGGCTGTCGGCTCTCGGCCATGGGCCGTGGGCCGTGGGTCTAAAAGCCGAGCCAGCTGCTCCCCATTGCGAACGGCGGCTGTTGCTGTGTATACTCCATCATACCGTTTGAGAAACATTCTCATCTACCGCTGTGGCTTCGATTCAGCTCCCCACCCTGCAGTCTCAGAACACCGCCGCCGCACGCACCACGTGCGCGCTGAACGCGTGTCCGGCAGGGACGCGGGTCACCGTGGTCGATATTGAATGTTCCGGTGACGAAGCGTGCCGTCTTCGCGCCCTCGGCTTCTGCGAAGGAACCAGCGTCAACGTCATCGACACGCGTGATGCCATGCTGCTCGAGGTCCGCGGGACCCGCCTCGCTCTTGGCTCCGCCCTCACGGCGGGCATCACCGTTCAGCCTGTCAGCGCGCGCGCATAGCGCGACTGGCGAGGCGCTCAAGACGCGGCCCTGTCGCCGCGTCTGCGTCAGAATCCGGTGAGTACTTTGCAGAGCCCCCTGTCGCCCAGCCACACCGTGGCCGTCCCTCGCGGCGCACTGCGGGTGGCCATCATCGGCAATCCGAACACCGGCAAGACCACGCTCTTCAACGCCCTGACCGGACTGCGTCAGCGCGTGGGCAACTTCGCCGGTGTGACCGTCGAGCGGGTCGAAGGCGGCTTCAAAGGCCCCGACGGGCGCCGCGTGACCGTCCTCGATCTCCCGGGTAGCTATTCCCTCTCCGCGGGCTCTCCCGACGAGCAGGTGGCGCTCGAGGTCCTGCTGGGGCGGGACGCCGACCGCTGGCGGCCCGATGTCATCCTTGTCGTCGTCGATGCCTCGCACCTCGAGCGCAATCTCTTCCTGGCCAGCCAAGTCATCGAACTGGGCATGCCGGTCGTTATCGCACTCAATCAGTTCGATGCCGCCGAAGCCGAAGGACTTCGTATCGACATCCCCGAGCTCATCCATGCGCTCGGCGTTCCCATCGTCCCCACCGTCGCCAAGCGCGGCGAAGGGCTGGAGCCGCTCAAGAAGGCACTGACGATCGCGGCCGAACTGCCGGCTCCCACGCGCCAGTTCTCGATCCCGGAGCCCGCCCAGAACGCTCTCGCGCCGCTTGAAGCGTGCCTCGTGGCGGACGGCCTGTCCGCCACCGCGGCTCGCATGGAAGCGCTGCGCCTGCTTGGCATGCAGCGCGTCGGACCACATCTCGATCTCGTGCCGGGGCTCGCTGACGCGATCAAGGCGGCGTCGGATGAGCTGCGCAGCGTCGGCTTCGTGCCCACGCGTCTCGAGTCCGAGGTCCGCTACGCCTGGATCGCGCAGGTCATTGAGCGCACCGTCACGCGTTCCCGGCCGGCCGGCTACAACGTGAGCGACCGCATCGATCGCTTCGCGCTGCACCGCGTCTGGGGACCGCTCATCTTTCTCGTCCTCATGGCGATCGTCTTCCAGGCGGTGTTCTCCTGGGCCACGCCGCTCATGGACGGGATCGAGGCGCTGATTGCCGCAGGCGGCAGCGCCGTCGGTGCACGACTGCCCGCAGGCGACCTGCGCTCGCTCATCGTCGATGGCGTCTTCGCCGGCGTGGGTTCGGTGCTCGTGTTCCTGCCACAGATCGCGATCCTGTTCGCCTTCATCGGGCTGCTCGAGCACTCCGGCTACATGGCACGCGCGGCGTTCCTGATGGATCGCATCATGCGCCGGGTTGGGCTGCACGGCAAAAGCTTCATCCCGATGCTCTCGGGCTACGCCTGCGCCGTGCCGGGCATCATGGCGACCCGTACAATCGAAGACCCGAAGGATCGCCTGGCCACGATCATGGTCGTGCCGCTGATGAGCTGCTCGGCGCGTCTCCCCGTGTACACGTTGCTCATCGGCGCCTTCGTGCCGGCCACCTCGATCATTCCGGGCCTCACGCTGCAAGGCGCGACGATGCTGTTCATGTATCTGCTCGGTACCGTGGTCGCACTCGCCGTGGCGGCGATCTTCAAGCGCACGCTGCTCAAGGGCCCCGTGCGCCCGATGATTCTCGAACTGCCGCCATACCGGTTTCCCAGCCTCAAATCACTCGGCGTATCGGTCGCACAGCGGTGCCAGCTGTTCCTGCGTCGCGCCGGCACCGTGATCCTCGCGCTGTCGATCGTGTTGTGGGCCATGGCGACCTACCCCAAGGCCACCATCGACACGTCACTCCCGACCGAAGGGCAGCAGGAGCAGCAGCTCGCGCATTCCATACTGGGGCGCATCGGACACGGCATCGAACCATTGGTGCGCCCTCTGGGGTATGACTGGAAGATCGGTGTCTCGATCGCCGCCAGTTTTGCTGCGCGCGAAGTCTTCGTGTCCACCATGGGCACGATCTACGGCGTCGGCACCGAAAGCGAACAGGCACTCACCGAGCGCCTGCAGTCGGAGCGAAATCCGGTCACCGGCCAGCGCGCGTACACACCGCTCATCGCGGTCGGTCTGATGGTGTTCTACGTGTTCGCGCTCATGTGCATCAGTACGATCGCGGTCACCGTACGCGAGGCCGGCGGTGGACGCATCGGCTGGCAGTGGGCCGGACTGCAGTTCGCGTATATGCTGGCGCTGGCGTGGGGGTCCGCTTGGCTCGTCTACGCCGGCGGCAAAGCGCTCGGCTTCGGAGGTTGACGAATGGACGGACAACTGGTCGTCGTGGCGCTGATCGTGGCCAGCGCGCTGTTCTTCATGGGGCGACGCGCCTGGCGTTCATTTGCCGCGTCCCGCAAACCGAAGTCCGGCTGCGGCTCTGACTGCGGCTGCAGCTAACGCGACGCGCTCACGCGACGCCCTAGCGAAGTGCTGAGGCCATGCCGTTCCAGGCCTCGTCGGCCGCCGTAAAGACGGCGCGCACCGTTTCCACCCAGCGCCGCCAGTCGGCGATGCGCGTATCGAGTGCACCGCCACGCAGTGCATCGCCGGCGACACCCATGAGAGCGATCGCCGTGAACACCGCCTCGGCTTCCTCCTCGAGTGCCGCTTCGACGGCGCGCTGTTCCGCCGCGTCGCCCGACGCCTGCGCCACCGCGATCTCGGCGATGGCCCGCTCGAGTTGTTGCGTGAGCGGCGCGGCATCGAGCAGCATGACCTGACGCGCCGGATCGCTGACTCCGACCACGGATCGCCGCGCCGCGAGCAGCGGGGCGAACCAGCGGTCGTGCGACGCCACCGGTGTGCCACGCGGCGAACCCAGCGACTTGAGCCCGCGCGTGAGCTCCGGCATGACACAGGCGCGATCGAGGAGCTGCAATCCCAGCGGACGCAGTGCGCCATCACCACTGAGTTCGAGCACATCGTTGCCGATGAGATACACCGTGAGCGACGACGCGCCGCTGGTGATTCCCTCGATGTCGCTCAGCGACAGCCGCCATGGCGGCGCGTCCGGCCCCGCCAGCACGAGCGTATCCTGATCGATCGAGACCGCTGCCGACGTATCGATCTCGCGCCCGCGCACGAGACCGGCCACGCGCGCCTGTGCGGCAGTCGCCGACGACATCAGGCGAGGATCGCCGAGACGACAGCGTCGGTATCGGCGAGGTTCACGAACACAGCGGCAGGATCGTGCGCCGCAAGATCGTCGGTGCTGTAGCGACCCGTCGCAACACCGATTGCGCGCACGCCGAGTGAACGCCCGCAGTGAATATCGGCCGGCGTGTCGCCAATGATGACCATGCGATCACCCGCGATGTCGAGGCCGAGCAGCTCGCGCGCGCGACGCTGCGCAACGGCCGGCAACTCTGGGCGAGCCTCGTGATCGCAACCGAAGGCATTGGCACGGAACTGCGCCCAGCTGATCTGCACTGCGTCGAGCTTGGCACGGGCTCCGCGTTCGATATTGCCGGTCAGCAGGCCGAGCGTGACGTCACGGTGTCCACGCAGCGCATCGAGCAGCGGCGGAATGCCGTCGCACAACCGCGGCGGCGTAACGCCCTCTCGTGTGAGCTCCCTGTCGAGTCCGTGCACGTACTCGTTGAGCAGATCGTCGAGCCGGCTCGTAATCGTGGCGTCGGTGAACCCCGCTTCGCGCATCTGTTCGCGCGCGATCTGCCGGTCGGTCTTTCCGTCATACCGATAGCTGGTATCGCCAGTCGTCCCGAACACGCGCAGCAGCGCATTCTCCATGGCACGACGGCCGGCGCCGTCCGACCAGAGCAGAGTGCCGTCAATGTCGAACAGAACGAGCTTCACGTGGTCTGGACTGAGGAGGAAATGTCGGTGGGCCGCGCGACGATGGGTCGCGCATGCGCCGTGCGCGAGAGCAGCAAGCCGGCCATGATCAATGCCGCACCGAGCAGCTGCCACACCGTGGGACGTTCGTCGAGCATGAGCCACGCGAAGGCGATGGCGACGATCGGCTGCAAGTTGCCGTACATGGCGGTGCGCGTGGCACCGAGGACTCGTACCCCGCGATAGAACAACAGGTACGCCACGACGAGCGCCCCGATGCCGGCGTAGGTCACGGCCCCCCATTCCACCAGCGACACCGCGGCCCAATCGAGTTTGATGAGGTCCGGCAGGGCGATCGAGACCAGCACGACCGCGCCGCTGGCCATCGTGATCGCCGAGAGGTGCAGCGGGTGCGCGGTCCTGGTATGCGGCTGCAGCAGGACGCTGAACATCGCCCAGGCGATGCTGCCCAGCGCAATCAGGCCAGCGCCGATCATGACGTCCTGCCCGCCCTCGAAGCCTTTCGCGCTTCCCACCACACAGGCCACACCCAGCAACTGCAGTCCAATCCCGCTCCATCCGCGCAGCGGCAGATGTTCGCGGCCGAGCAGGCGCGAGATAATGGCGATCCACGCCGGACCGGCCGCGACCACCAGCGCCGCCACGCCGGCCCGGGTGCGCGACATGCCGAAGATGAAGAACAGTTGATACAGCCCGTTCCCGACGAGGCCCAGCAGCGCCAGCGTGATGATGTCACGTCGCGACGGCAGCTTGGTATCGCGCACGAAGGCCGCGATCACGAACAACACGATCGCCGCCATGGCGACACGCAGTCCGTTGAACGTGAGCGGCGAGAGCGTGCGCAGCCCCGCCTTCACCACGCTGTAGTTGATGCCCCAGATCAGCGACATGAACACGAGTCCGAGATCGGTGGAGCTGAAGCCCGGACGGGTGGACGCGGCGGTACTCGGGGACGATGTCATGGTCCCTGAAATCTAGGCACCTCGCACGCAGTGGGTGGAATCCCCGCAGAGAGGCCGGTACCTTCCCCGCATGCATGTCTCCTTTGCACTCTTTGCCGACGCCGCAAACATCTCCCAGGAAGGGAAGCTGAACATCCTGGGCGTGTTCGACGCGGTCCACGTGGGGCAACTCCCCGCGCTGCACCCTCGTGCCACCTTTGTGGTGCGCATCAAGGCCGTCCCCGGCGATGCCGGCGATCACCCGATGACGCTGCGCTGGGTCAACCCGCGCGGCGCCGAGCTCTGGGCGTCGAACGCGGAGCTGTCAATCGCCCCGCCGCCTCCGGGCACCACGGAGCTGGACATGCCGGTCATCGTGCAACTCGACCTGCCGCTCGATGTGACCGGCGACTACCGCATGATCGTGGAACTGCGCAACGAAAGCCGCGCCGAAGCGCTGCTGCACGTGAAAGGACAACCCGTCGTGCCGGGGGCGGCGTCTGGAATGGTGTCGTAGGAACGGCAAAGACGCCGCTCGCCGTTCATCCAATCGCCCGCCTGATTCCCACCCCGTGTTCCTTCTGCTTGGCGGTCAGCTCCCTCTCCACGTGTATGCCTCCTCGCGCGAGTGAGCTGTGGGTCATGCCGCCGTCGCCGGTGCCGATGCCGACATGCGTGATGCGTCGATCGTCGCGGTCGGAGAAGAACAGCAGATCGCCCGGCGCATGGGCGGCCGCGACGTCGTCCGTCACGAACGCGGTGTCTTCGGCCTGTTGCCAGGCATCGCGGCGCAGCGGCACACCGTGCAAGGCAAAGATCCGTTGCACGAAGCCTGAGCAGTCTGTCCCCCACGGCGTCACGCCGCCCCACAGATAACTCGCGCCGCTGAACAGCGTGCGGGCGCTGCGCACGATCGCGTCGCGGTCGCGCGGGAACCGGGCGGCGCGCGCATCCGGCGTGATGGCCGTGCCGCTGACCACGTCGAGCCCCGGTGCAAGGCGGGCGCCAAGTGGCAGAGCAAGCAGCTGTCCGGTAGCGTCTCGCGTCTTGCAGCCGAGCGAGATGCGCCAGGTGGCTTCAGTGCCGGTGAACGGCATCAGATAGCCGACGTGCGTCCAGCCTTCGTAGTCATCGGCGCCACGTACACGCAGCCAGTCGCCGCGCCCGTCCACCAGCCGCAACACTTCACCCGCAAGGAGCTGCGAGGTGACCGGTGCGGAGATCCTGCCATCGCTGAAGAGTGGAGCGATCGCCGCACGCACCGTAAAACGGTCGGCGGTGGAGAGCGTCAGTGCAGTGCCCAAGGGAGGACTCTCAGCAGGGGGAAATGAGTGCGTGACCAGTCGGCCGTTCTCAGAACGTCCAGCTGCGAAAAAAGTCGATGCCGATCTGTGGCGGCGTCTGCTGGAACGTGCGGCTGATCCCTAGGCGTCCGCAGGCCTGAGCACTCGAGCCCGGCTCGAGGCCAAGCGCCACGCTCAGCCCTCCCTCGAAGCGCCGCTCCACCTTCACCCCCAGCCCCTGCGCAAACAGGGACAACGCGTCGCCGCCTCCCGACGTCTGGCTGGACAACCCACACAGCCCGGTGCTGAAGGTGAAGTACGTATTGCGGGCGATCTGACCACCCACGCCGACGCGGGTCGCTGCCAGAATGCCCAATCCGTTCTCACGGAGATTCGCCGCGTCGCCCGGATTGAGCGCCGTTGGTTCGACCTGCACCACGTCGAAGCGCCCGCCGGCCAGCCGGCTGGACAGGTAGCTGCCCGCCAGGCGGAGGGCCAGCGTGGCTCCCTGCTCGGCGTACGGTGTACCCAACAGGGCGTACGCCGGTTCCCCGGTCACGAGATAGCTCAACATGTCGCTCTCGGGGAGCGGCGGGTTGTCCGCGCTGGACAGCGCGAGCGTGGGACGGTCGATCGTGCCCGCAATGTTGACGCGGATGCGAACGTCCTGACGATTAGAGTTCGCGCGCGTCTCGCGGATCGTGTGCAACGCGGTGATATCGAGCGCGGGCTCGAGGTCGGGATCGCCGAAGAAGCGCACGAGTCCACGCTCGACCTCGAACCCTGGGCGGGCGATGCCGAGGTTGAGCTGATACGTACCGCGGTCGACCGTGAGCGAGTCGGCCAGCGCGAGCCGTGGCACCTGGCCGTCGCGCGACAGCGCGCGCGTGACGCGCAGCCCGCCGCCCAGCTTGAGATTGGCCTCGGGCGAGCGCAGCCACACGTCGTCGCCAATGCTGACGCGCACATTGTCGAGTTGCAGGTTTTGCATGATCGCCCGCGGCGCCGACGGCAGCAGCCCGTTCACGCCGAAGCGGGTGGTATCGATGATGTCGAGGTTGTCGGTGAGATCGAGCGCGCGGCGCTGCGCCAAGGCGCGGATGTACACGCGTCCCCGATCGATGCGCACGGCGCCCTGCACACGCGGCGCATCGCGGGATCCAGTGAGCGTGATCGGCGTGGTCGTCGTCATCACGATCGACGCCGTCCGCGGCTTGTCCACCGCCTGAAACTCGCTGGCCGCCAGTCGCAGATCGAACGTCGGATTGGCGATCTCGCGAATACCGATCGAACCGCTGATGCCGATCGAATCCTGCGGAGTGCCACTCGTCGCCCCGATGCGGCGAATCAGGAGGCTGTCGCCGAAGAGGCCGATGTCGGCGCGCGCCTGATTGAGCCGGATGCCGAGATTGTCGAGCGACAGCGACGCGCTGTCGAGCCGCACCTCACCGCGCAGCCGGGGACGATCCCACGTACCGGTGAGCGCCACATCGGTGAACAGCGTCCCGCGGGCGCGCGTGACGTCGGGGAACACCGACTCGAGCAGCGTGAGGTCGGTCTGTTCGGTCACGATGCGACCGGTGAGCGGCTCGTTGAGCTGACGCGTCCGGTTGCCCACGAGTGCGAGGTCGAGCGGCAACGAGGCGGAGGCCTGCAGCGCCGGCTTGCCACCGAGGCGCAACGCACCGTCGACATTCAGGCGGAGCGAGTCATAGTGCGCCGTGGCGAAGAGGTCCCCGAAGCGCACGCGGCCGGCGACGGCATCGCGCAGGTCGACGGTGCCATCGATGCGCGG
>CANGXK010000085.1 GCA_947457715.1 Gemmatimonadota bacterium | reverse complement strand
GCACGAGCCGGTACAGCAGGGCGTACGGGTCGCTGATCTCGTGATACATGTGAATCATCAGCGCCACGTCGATACTGGCCACGGGCAACGCCGGATCGCCGGGTGTCCCCGTGATCACCTCCACATTGGTCCACTTGGCGTCGGCCACGCGCTCACGGAGCATCGCGAGGTAGCGCGGCTCGATGTCCTGCCCGTACACCAGGCCACGCGCACCCACGCGTTCACTGAGGTGCCGCACGTAGTAGCCGTCGCCGGCGCCGATATCGGCCACGCGCTGCCCGGCGCGGATGTTCAGGATGGCCATCACCTTCTCTGCTTCGCCGAAGGCGTCGCGGTCGTCTTCGTTGATCCACCGTGGGGCCACGATGCGCGAAATGGGCCGGTTGGGCGCCGGGAATTCGAGGGTGGCGGTTTGCGGGGTGGCCGACTGCGCGGCCGCCGTGTGCGCGGTGCCCGTGGCGGCCACGGCGAGGCACGCGGCCAGACCGGTTGTCGTGCTCCAGCGCGCGATGCGGCGGCGGAAGCGCGCGATATATCGGGCCAGCACGGTGAGCTCGGACATGGACGGGGCGGTGAGGGAGGGACGACGGACCTTCCTCAACAGAAGCCCCGAGTGCGACGCTGTGTTCCGCACCGAGCGTGCGGGCCTGCGTGCGGGGTGGCGCGTGCGGTGCGCCTGCTCTCAATTGCATGCATGACACGGAACAGCGAAGGGCGGTATCGCATACACGTTCGGCGGGCGGAGCGTGGCCGGTGAGCATCCACGTGGTGTTGGTGCATCCGGAGATTCACTGGAATACCGGGAATGCGGGTCGCACCTGCCTAGCGGCGGGGGCCACGCTGCATCTGATCGAGCCGCTGGGCTTCTCGCTCGATGAGGCCCAGGTGAAGCGCGCGGGGCTCGACTACTGGGAGCACGTGGATGTGCGCGTGTGGCCCAACTGGGAGGCGTTCGAGCGCGAGCTGCCGCGGTTGGGCGAGCCGTATTTCTTCTCCACCAAGGCCACGCAGCTGTTCTGGGATGCGCCGCTGGCGCCGGTCGAGGGGACGGTGCTGGTGTTCGGACGCGAGACGGGCGGGTTGCCGGCGGCGCTGCATGCGCGCTATGCCGATCGATTGGTGGGTCTGCCGATGGTGTCGGAACGCGTGCGGTCGCTGAACTTGTCGACCACGGTCGCGGTCGCGGTGTACGAGGTGCTGCGGCAGCAGCGGCTGGCCGGCGGGTAGCGCGCGGCTGCCGTCAGTGTCAGCGGTTCGATCGCCGCCCGCGTTGTGCTTGTGATGTCGTGATCCGTCGTTCCCCCCTTTCTCGTCAGGTCCGTGCCCCTGCCTGTGCGTCGCGGCCTCTGGGCCGCCCGACTCGTCCTGCTCGTGGTGTGTGCCGCCTGCGCCCGTGTAACCGCAGTCCCCGCCCCGCCGCCGAGTCCGGCGGCCGCCGCGGCTCAGACCCCTGAGGCCCACGCGGGCCACGCGATGGCCGTGACTGCTTCGGCGCATGACGCTTCGGCGCACAACGCGTCGGCGCACAGCGCATCGGCGCACAGCGCATCGGCGCACAGCGCGGCGATGGGCCTCCCACCGGTCACGATCCCCGCCGGTGCGCTCTATACCGAAGCGGACGTGCGGTTCATGCAGATGATGATCGCGCATCACGCACAGGCGATCCACATGTCGCGCCTGGCCGTGTCGCACGGTGCGAGTGCGCGCCTGCAGCGACTGGCGCAGAAGATCGATCAGTCGCAGGCCGGTGAGATCGTGCTCATGCAGGAGTGGCTGCGGGCCAACGGGCAGTTCGCGCCCGACACGTCGTCGTGGCGCACGATGACGATGAGCGGCATGCTCACGGCGACCGAACTGGCTGCCCTCGATGCCGCGCGCAACATGGACTTCGACCGCATGTACCTCGTGTCGATGATCCGGCATCACGAGGGCGCGCTGCAGATGGTGGCGACGCTCTTCGCCTCGCCGCGCGCGGCGCAGGACGTGGATGTGTCGGTGTTTGCGAACGACGTGGAGAACACGCAGTCGGCGGAAATCGCGCTGATGCGACAGATGCTGCTGGAGATGTGAAGATGTCGGTCCCACTTTCCCTGGAGTCGATCGTGATGCAATTCGTTCGTACGGTTGGCCTGCGCTCGACCGCGATGGTCGCGGCGCTCGCGCTGGCCCCCGCGTTCACCGCTGCGTTGTCGGCGCAGACCTATCCCAGCGGCTACGATCCGCGCAACGGACTGAAGACCGGCTTGAAGGATGCCGGCGTGGCGCTCAAGGGGATGCGCCTCCTGTCCACCGCGCCGAAGGCAGCGCCGTTCGATACGGCGCGCGGACTCACCTTCGTGAACTCCGACTTGGCGTTCCGCGGCAACCTGGTGTATCAGGGCAACTTCGCCGGCTTCTCGATCTGGGACGTGAGTAACCCATCCAAGCCGACGATGGTCTCGGCCGTGGCGTGCATCACGTCGCAGGGGGATCCGTCGATCTACGGCAACCTGCTGTTCATCTCGGCCGAGGGCGCCGGCAATCGCAATGATTGCGCGAAGGGTGGCGTGACGACTCCGGCCGATCACATGGCCGGCGTACGCATTTACGACGTGTCCAATCCGAAGTCGCCGACGCTGATCAAGAATGTGCAGACGTGCAAAGGCTCGCACACGCATACGCTCATCCCGAGCCCGACGGACAAGGGCGTGGTGTACGCGTACGTGTCGGGCAGTCAGGGCGCGCGCCCGGCGACGGAACTCGCCGGCTGCAAGGCCGGCACCGATCCGGCCGACGAGTCGAACTCCCTGTTCCGTCTCGACGTGATCAAGATTCCCGTGGCGCGTCCGCAGGACGCGGCCGTCGTCACCGGCGCGCGCATTTTCACGGGGCTCGGTCCGGCACCGGCGCGTGGCGGGCGGGCGCGGCCGGCGCGTGCGTTGGCCGGCGCCGATAGCGCGATGATGGCGGAGATGGCGTCGAATGGTCCGCGCAATTGTCACGACGTGTCGGCGTATCCCGCCATGGGACTGCTGGCCGGTGCGTGCGCGAGTCACGGCTTGCTGGTGGACATCTCCAATCCCGAGAAGCCGATCCGTCTCGATGCGGCGGCGGACACGAATTTCTCGCTCTGGCACACGGCGGTGTTCAGCAATGACGGCAAGAAGGTGGTGTTCACCGACGAGTGGGGCGGTGGCACGTCGCCCAACTGTCAGGCGATCCACCCGCTCGAGATGGGCGGCAACACCACGCTGGTGATCGACAAGGACCGCACATTCAAGCAGCACGCCTACTTCAAGCTGCCGTCGGCGCAGAGCGCGCAGGAGAACTGCGTGTCGCACAACGGCTCGCTGGTGCCGGTGCCGGGGCGTGACATCATGGTGCAGGGGTGGTATCAGGGCGGCGTCGATGTGATCGACTTCACCGATGCCGACAAGCCGTTCGAGATCGCGTTCTTCGATCGTGGTGCCGTGGATGCGCCGCCGGCGACGGGCGACAATGCTGGCGCGGCGATCAGTCGCGCGCGTGGCACGATCGCCGGTTCGTGGGGCGCGTACTACTACAACGGGTACGTGTACTCGTCGGAGATGGCGCGTGGTCTCGACATTCTCGAGTTGCTGCCCACCGACCAGCTGTCGGCGAACGAACTCGCCGCGGCAAAGTTGGTGCGCCTCGACGAATTCAACCCGCAGAGTCAGCCGAAGATCGTGTGGCCGGCGGCGTTCCCGGTGGTGCGCTCGTATCTCGATCAGCTCGTGCGCAACAAAGGCCTCGCCACGGCGCGCACGTCCGCGATCGCCGCGGCGCTCACCGCCGCGGAAGCGCGCACCGGTACGGCGCGTCGGTCGGCGCTGACGGCCCTCGCGGCGCAGGTGAATAGCGATGTCGCGGGTGCGTCCGACGGCGCCCGCGTGCGCATGATGGCCGACGCGATCCGCGATCTCGCGGCCGCGACGAAGTAGGCGGGCCGAGCGGTTCGACAAGCACGGAGGGCGCTGCCATGGCAGCGCCCTCATTTTTGTCCGGTGGATCAGCGCCCGCGAGTGCTTCGGATGGTTCATTGCCAAACGGTTGCACATTTATTGCAGATGTGCCGCGTGTTCAGTTACGATACTCGGTTATGCGCGAGCCGAATACTCGATCCCGCTCCGCGACATGACGCGCGTCTGCGCCCTGTCGTTGAGCACCCTGCTGCTCTGGTCACCGCTGTTCGCCGCCGCTGGCGCGCAGAGCACTGCCGTCCCTCCCGCCCCGACGCCCTGGTACGAAAAGATCCGTATTCGCGGCTACGGCCAGGTGCGCTACAACCGTCTGCTCGAAACGAACGCGGAGTTCCGCTGCGAGCAGTGCGATCGCAGTCTTGGCGAGAACGGCGGCTTCTTCATCCGTCGGGCACGCATCACTTTTCAGGGTCAGGTACACCCGCGGGTGTTCATCTACCTGCAGCCGGATCTGGCAAGCTCGGCCGGCACCACGGGGCAGGTTGCGCAGATGCGTGACTGGTACGCCGATGTGGGTCTCGACGCGAAGAACGAGTTCCGCATTCGCGTTGGGCAGAGCAAGGTGCCTTTCAGTTTCGAGAACATGCAGAGCAGTCAGAACCGACTGCCTCTCGACCGCGCGGACGCGACGAACAGCGCCAACGCGAATGAGCGCGATCTCGGGGCGTTCTTCATGTGGGCGCCGAAAAAGATTCGCGATCGCTTCGCCAGCCTGGTCAATGACGGCTACAAGGGGAGCGGCGATTATGGAGTGTTCGCGATCGGTGCGTACAACGGCCAGACGGCCAATCGCCCCGAGGCGAACAACAGCCAGCACGTCGTCGCGCGTGTTTCGTATCCGTTCGCGGTGAAGTCGCAGATTCTCGAGCCGTCACTCGCCGCGTACAGTGGGCGCTACGTGGTGACGTCGGAGCAGCGGAGCGCGGGGGTAAAAGGGCGCGCCGACTGGAACTACGCGGATCAGCGGGTGCTGGGCACGATTGCCATCTCACCGAAGCCTGTCGGCCTGTTGGCGGAGTACAATGTGGGGCGTGGCCCCGAGTACAATCCCGCGCGCGACAGCATCGAGACGCGGTCGCTGCACGGTGGGTTCGTGACCGCGACGTACCTGGTAAAGCGCGGGAGTCAGATGTTCCTCCCCTTCGCCCGGTATCAGGTGTACGAAGGCGGCAAGAAGCACGAACGCGACGCGCGCAGCTACTCGGTGAACGATGTCGAAGTGGGTGTCGAGTGGCAGCCGAATCCGGCGTTCGAACTCGTGACCGAGTGGTATCACGGGGTTCGCCGCTTCGAGGACAAGCTGAAGCCGAGCAATGCGCAACGCGGGAGCACGCTGCGCGTTCAGGCGCAGTTCAACTTCTGATCACCGCACGTCGGACGGCGCGTCGGCGACCAGTCGGGTGATCGCGAGCATTCCATCGTCGCCGATATCGAGGCTGTGGGTGTTGACATACAGCGCGATGTGCTGCGCACACACTGTGTCGGACATCTCCTGCGCGTGGGCGCGCACGTAGGCGCGGCTCGCGTCGGGATGGTCGAAGGCGTACTGCACCGACGCGCGAATGGCGCGTTCCACTTCGGCGGTGGTATCGACGTGAAGGTCGGCTCGGGCGCAGATGCCGGCGAGTGGCACCGGCAGTTGCGTCGCGCGCTCCCACCAGTCGCCAAGATCGATGGCCTTGAAGAGCCCGTGCTCGCCGTAGGTGAACCGGCTCTCGTGAATGATGAGCCCCGCGTGCACCTCACCACTGCCGACGGCGTGCAGAATGCGATCATAGCGCATCTCGACGACCTCCTCGAGCTGCGGCGCGGCGAGGCGCAGCAGGCGATACGCCGTGGTTGCCCGGCCCGGGATGGCTACCCGCCCCCGCACGGCATCGGCCAGTGACATCGGCGTGCGTGTGACCACGAGGGGCCCGACGCCATGACCGAGCGCCGCACCACTGCGTAGCAGCCGATAGCCGCCGCCCACGGCGGCGAAGGCGCCGACACTGAGCTTGGTGAGATCGAACTCGCCGTGGTGCGCGCGCCGGTTGAGCTCCTCGATGTCGAGGAGCACCGGTGTGATGTGCAGCGGCGTGTCCACGAGTCCGTGCGTGAGCGCGTGGAACGCGAAGGTGTCGTTGGGGCAGGGGGAATAGCCGAAGGTGAGCTCACGCATGCGCCGCCCCGGTGTCGAGCCACGCGGACAGCGCCGTCACGAGCCGCGGCGTAACCCCGGTGATCGCGGTGAACGCGGCGTCGAAGTGCCACAACGCGCGGTCTTCCTCCTCGATGTCGTTGGCAATCGCGCGCACCTCGATGGCCGGGATGCCGGCGCGCTGCGCGGCGCGCAATACCCCGAATCCTTCCATCGCTTCCACGTCGCAGTCGCTGGTGCCGCCCACACGCGCGCTGGTGCCGATGGTGCGCACCAGCGCCTCCGGGCAGGTGTGCTGCATCGCGGCCAGCACCGCCGGCATCGCCGTGACGAGGCGCGGGGTCCACGCCTCCGGCACGTTACTGTCGGCGTAGTGCGACGCCCCGCCGATGACGAGTTGCGCGGGCGCGAGCGCGCACCGGCGCCGCGCGCCGGCAATCCCCACGTGCAGCACGGCCGCCGGGCGATACTCGGCGATTGCCGCGGCCGTCGCGGCCGCCGCCTCCACGGGACCGACCCCGCACAGCACGGCGTGCCATTCAGGGGAGACCGCGAGCTCGCGTGGCGTGGCGGCCACCACCAAAATGCGCGGCTTCATGACTGCCGGTGCGTGAGGGTCCACGCGTGTCCGGCCGGATCGCGCACGGTGGCCTGGCGGTCTCCGTCGGGGTGGTCGGCGGGCGGGGCGAGGCCTTCGGCACCGAGGACGACGGCGCGCGCATACGCGGCATCCACGTCGGGCACACGCACCATCAGCACCGCCGGTGGGCGGCCGCCGGTGGCGGGGTGGGTGGTCGCGTCCCACGCCACGACCACCACCGTGCCGTTGCCCACGGTGAGCGGAACACGATGTGCCGGCAACGGCTGTTGCCGCTGCGCGCCCAACACCTCGCGCAGCCAGTGCACGGCGGCGTCCACGTCGGGGTAGCTGCGCATCGGGGTGAAGGTGGGGTCGGGGATCACCACCGGTGGCAGCGGCAGCGGTCGTGCCGTGAGCTGCTGTTCCAAATGCGCGAGGATCGGCGGCCATGCAAGCTCGTGCCCGTCACGCGCGCCGGTGGTGGTGAAGCCGGTCTGCGTGAGCGTGACCCGGGTGGTGTGCGCATCCACGGCGTCAAGCTGCACGGTGAGCGTCGTTTCGGCGCCACCGGTGCCGGCAGCGCCCGTCATCCAGGTCATGGACACCAGCGCGTCGGGCTCGAGGCGCAGGATGCGTCCGTAATGCGGATGCCGGATCGGCGCGCGGCCGTCAGTGAAGCGCTGGGTGACTTCGAAGAAGAACGGGGCGCCCACGACGCCCGGGCACTGCGCACTGTCCGCGTCGGCAAGCCACGCGCCCCATCCGGTCGTCCAGGCGCGAAACAGCATCGCGGCCGGGAGGGATATGGTGCGGGTGACGGACAGTACAGGCATGGGACCACGGGGAAGGGGAGAACGCCGGTGACGGAAAGTGACGGATGGGGCGTTCGGAGGCAATTTGCACGGAGCGTCCCCTTCTCCCCACCGCGGTGTCCCTTGCCGCCCGTCCGTGCCGCCATGCTGCCCATGTGTCGTCGTTTCGTGTCCGTCGCGCTGTCGCTCGTGCTGTCGCTCGTGCTGTCGCTGGTCCTGTTGCCGTGGTCAGGCGCGTCGGCGCAGGGTGCCGCCACGCCGCTGTGGTCGGGGCGCTTCGATGTCGCCCCGGACAAGGCGCTGCTGGCCTGGGGCTCCTCGTTCTCGTTCGACAAGCGGATGTTCGAAGACGATGTGACGGGCAGTCTGGCGTGGGCCGAGGCGCTGACACGGGCCGGCGTGCTGAACGCGGCGGAGTCCACGGCCATCCGCGACGGGCTCACGGCGATCCTGACGCGTGGGCGCACCGATCCGACGTTCCTGTCGGGGGCCGACGAAGACGTGCACTCGTTCGTGGAGCGCGTGCTGATCGAGCGGATCGGCGACCCGGGGCGTCGGCTGCACACCGGGCGGTCGCGCAACGATCAGGTGGGGGTGGATCTGCGGCTGTACGTGCGGCGGCGCATTCCCGACGTGCAGCGGTCGCTGCTGGCAGTGATCGATGCGCTGGTGGCGCAGGCCGACGCGGCGGGCGATGCGGTGATGCCGTCGTACACGCACGTGCGGCGCGCGCAGCCGGTGCTGGTGTCGCACTACTGGCTGGCGCACGCGCAGGCGCTGCGCCGCGATGTGCAGCGCTTCGACGCCGTGCGTGCAGAGGCCGACGCCATGCCGCTGGGGTCAGGGGCGATCGCGGGCACGAACTACGCGGTGGATCCGGCGTTTCTCGCCCAGCGACTCGGCTTTTCGCGCGTGGTGGCGAACAGCATCGACGCCACGTCGGATCGCGACTATGCCAGCAGCTTTTTGCATGCGTCGTCGCTGGCGATGGTGCACCTGAGCCGTCTGGCGGAGGACGTGGTGTTGTTCACGGGCGAAGAGTTCGGCTTCTTCGGGCTGTCGGACGCCGTGGCCACCGGCAGCAGTCTGATGCCGCAGAAGAAGAACCCCGACCCGATGGAGCTGGTGCGCGGCAAGACCGGGCGGACGATCGGTCATCTCACGGCGCTGCTGACGACGATGAAAGGGCTGCCGAGCGGGTACAACAAGGATTTGCAGGAGGACAAGGAGTCGCTGTTCGACGCGGAGGACACCGTGATGGGATCGGCGGGAGCGGCCGCCACGGTGGTGCGCACGCTGACGCTCGATCGGGCGCGCACGGCGCGGGCGGCGTCGGGGTTCCTGCTGGCCACCGACGTGGCGGATTAT
>CANGXK010000084.1 GCA_947457715.1 Gemmatimonadota bacterium | reverse complement strand
CTTCGAGGTACCGCAGGTACATCGAAAGGCGGCGTACGGTCGAATCGGCGATGCGCTTCACGGCAGAGTCGGTGGCTTGTGAAATACTTCACAAAGGTAGGCGGCCGTGAACCGTTTTGCCAGCGGCTCGGTGACCCCCGCTATGTTCCCTGATATGTCTCGACCCACCACGCTCTCGGCGCGCGCCGCTCAGCGACTCGCCTCCGGCCCCCTCGACCCCGTCACGCTGATGTGCGACGTGTGTCGCATCGACCGCTTGCAGGCCGATGCGGCCGAGCGAATGGCGGTCGCGCTGCTCTCGAGCCACCCGGAGTTCATGCGCCTGCCGAGCGGGCACTGGTCGCTGGCGGCCGGGAGCGAGCCGACCGCAGCGGCTCCGGCGGAAGGGACCGTGGCGTGTTCCTCGGGCTCGCTCCTCGATGTGGCCTTCGCGGTGGTTGATGTGGAGACCACCGGCACCAGCGCCGGCGATCGGATCACGGAAATCGCCATCGCCCAAGTGCGCGGTGGCGAGGTGGTCGACGTGTTCGCGCAGCTGGTCAATCCGCAGCGCCCGATTCCGCCGTACATCACGCAGCTCACGCAGATTTCGTGGGAGATGGTGAAAGACCAACCCACGTTCCGCGAGGTGGCCCCCCAGGTGGTCGAGCGCCTGGCCGGACAGGTATTCACCGCACACAACGCGGCGTTCGACTGGCGCTTCGTGAGCGAAGAACTCGAGCGGGGGATCGGGCATCGGCTGGCTGGTCCCAAGCTGTGTACGGTCCGGCTGGCGCGCGTGCTTCTGCCGTCGCTGCCCCGCAAATCCCTCGACCACGTCACACGCCATTTCGGCATCGAGATCGCCTCGCGCCACCGTGCCGACGGCGATGCCGTCGCCACCGCGCAAGCGCTCGTTCGCATGCTCCGCATTGCGGAGGACGAGGGCGTGCATTCCTGGCCCGCCCTCGAGCAACTGCTGTCCGCACCCGCCTCCCGGCGTCGCCAGTCCGCCAGCGACCGTCGGCGTCGCGCCCGCCCGCTCCCCGCTTCCGAGGACCACATCGCGTGAGCTTTCCGCATCCCTTGCTCGAAACCCGTACGCTCGGCCGCTGGCGAATGCATGCGATTCAGGCCGGCGGGCAGCAACTCGATGGCGGCGCCATGTTTGGCGTGGTGCCCAAGACGCTCTGGGAGCGCCGGCTGGCGGCCGATGGGAAGAACCGCATTCCGCTCGGGATGCGCTGCCTCCTCGTTGAGCACGACGACGGTCTGGTGCTGATCGACACGGGGCTCGGCAACAAGGAGAATCCCAAGTTCCACGAGATTTATGGGGTCGAGAACGAAGGTGCCGATGGGCGTACGGCGCTCGAGGACGGAATCCGCGAGGCCGGGTTTACTCCTGACGACGTGACGCTGGTGATCAATACGCATCTGCACTTCGATCACGCGGGAGGAAACACGTGGCGCAATCCGGCGGGTGAGGTGCAGTCGGCCTTTCCGAATGCGCGATTCGTCGTGCAGGCGGGCGAGCGCGCCTATGCCGAGCATCCGAACGAGCGGACGTCCGCTAGCTATTTTCCGCCCAATTGGGCCCCGATCGTCGCGGCCGACCGGTTCGACTTCATCTCGGGCGACCGGGAGATTGTGCCCGGCATTTCCGTGCGTCTGACGCCGGGGCATACCCCGCATCATCAGAGCGTCATCCTGCGGTCGGGCGGCGAGACGGCCTGCTTTCTGGGTGATGTTGTCCCGACGTCGCATCATCTGCCGCTCCCGTGGATCATGGGGTACGACGTGGAGCCGTTGGTGACCCTCGAGTCGAAGCGGGCCTTGCTGGCCGATGCCCTCCGGGAGGACTGGATGCTGATCTTCGAACACGATGCCACGGTGGGCTTCGGGCGGGTGCGGCACGACGGCAAGGCGTACCGCCTCGTGGACTGAGGATCCCCCGGGGAGAATCGCGAACGGAACTGGCGATGCCCCTTGACGTTGTGCGTCGAGCGTCTAGGTTCATGGGGTTACCTCTGTCGCGGTGGTCTCGTCGGCAGCTTTGAAGGCGGGAGCGATTCCGGCTTCACAATTGAGAAGCGGGCCGGCAGCGACGCCGGTCCCACCCTTCGGCCCTCGCGTCAGGCTCAGTCCTGCGGAGGTGTGCTGCTGGAGTCGATCGACACCGTGTCTCTCGTTCGCGCCCGTCGTGGGCTTCGATCTGGGAGGTGCACGGTATGCGACGCGGACTCCTCCAGGGGTTCGCGTTTTTGTTTCTTCCACTGGAGCACGGCCTATTCAGGATTCGACGAAGCGTCCGCCACGGGTGAACCGGCAGATCCGGATCAGCCCCGTTCGCGTGATCGGCGCCGACGGAAGTCAGCTCGGTATCATGGAAGTCGACGTGGCGCTCGCTCAAGCCGTCGAGCAGGGGCTGGATCTCGTCGAAGTGGCGGCTGCCGCGCGGCCGCCCGTGGTCCGCATCATGGACTTCGGGAAGTTTAAGTTCGAGCAGGCCAAGCAGGCACGAATCGCGAAGAAGAAGCAGCATGTGATTCATCTGAAAGAGGTCAAGTACCGACCGGGCATCGATGATCACGACTTCGAGACGAAGACGCGCCACGCGCGGCGCTTCCTCGAGGAAGGCAACAAGGTGAAGGTGACGCTGATGTTCCGCGGTCGACAGATCGCCCATCCTGAGCTGGGCCGGCAGGTGGTCGATCGGGTGTCTCAAGAACTCGCCGATCTCGCAAAGATCGAGAGCGCCCCGTCCATGGAAGGAAAGTCGATGACGATGATTCTCGCGCCGAAGTAGGCAGCGCGTGATCGCATGCAGGGCCGCTTCCGCATCGGAGCGGTTGACCGTAGCCGTGAGCAGATTATGCCGAAGATGAAGACCCACAGCGGCGCCAAGAAGCGCTTCACCGTGACGGGATCGGGGAAGGTGCGGCGCCTGAAGGCCTACAAGAGCCACATCCTGACCAAGAAGACGTCGAAGCGCAAGCGCAACCTCCGCCGTCCGACCATCGTCGAGACCAACGGCGAAGCGAAGCGTATCAAGCGTCTTATCCTGGCCTGAGGACCTACCATGCCCCGCGTAAAATCAAACGTCGTCCGCCTCAAGCGGAAGAAGCAAATCCTCAAGCACGCCAAGGGTGCCTTTGGTGGCCGTTCCAAGCTCTGGAAGGCCGCCAAGGAAACCGTGGAGCGTGGCTGGCGCTACGCGTACCGCGATCGCAAGAACAAGAAGCGCGACTTCCGTCGCCTCTGGATCGTGCGTATCAACGCCGCCGCCCGCATGCACGACATGTCGTACAGCGTGTTCATCAACGGCCTCCACGCGGCTGGTATCGAGATCGATCGGAAGGTCCTCGCCGATCTCGCTGTGCGTGAGCCGGAAGCTTTTGCGCTCATCGCCGAGCAGGTGCGCAAGGCGATCGACGCCAAGCCCGTCGCCGCATAACGACCACGGGTCGCAACACGTGAGCGGCTGCGCCGTTCCGGGTTAAGTTGCAGGGCCGGCATCGAAGCGATGTCGGCCCTTCGTGCATCCGCGGCGGACTCGCTCCGCCATCCGTCGCGATCCCCCGATTTCCGATTTCGTCCCGTGCAACTTTCCGAGTATCTCGCCCAGGCTGATGCCCTCGCGCAGGACGCGCGCGCGCTGCTTGACGGGCTCGAGCCCGATACGCGCCTCGATGTCGCCAAGGGCCAGCTTAACGCCCGCAAGGACGACCGGCTCGCTGCGTTGCAGGGGGCGCTTCGCGCGCTGCCGGCTGAAGACCGCCGCGCCGCCGGCGCCGCCTTCAACACGCTCAAGCAGAGCCTTCAGGAGGCGCTGGAGGCCTTTGCCGCGAAGCAGGCATCGGCCTCTGGGGCCTCGACGTTCGATGCGACGATGCCAGCGCGTGGCGGTTGGCGCGGGTCGTTGCATCCGGTCACGCTCGTGATCGACGAGATCTGCGAGATCTTCCGGGAACTCGGATTCACGATCGCGCTCGGTCCGGAAGCCGAGACGGAATGGTACAATTTCGGCGCACTCAACTTCCCGCCCGATCATCCGGCGATGGAACTGCACGACACGCTGTACCTCGGCGAGGATACCGTGCTGCGCACGCACACCTCACCGGTGCAGGTGCGCACGCTGCAGCAGTACCGGCCGCCCGTGCGCGTACTCGCGCCGGGGCAGGTGTACCGCCGCGACTTCTTTGACGCGACGCACGCGCCGGCGTTCATGCAGCTCGAGGGACTCGCGGTCGATGAGGGCATCTCGTTCGTCGACCTCAAGGCCACGCTCGCGGAGTTCGCGCGCCGTTTCTACGGCGCCTCGCGGCGTGTGCGTTTCGGGCCGTCGTATTTCCCCTTCGTCGAACCCGGTGCGCAAATGGATGTCGAAGTCGACCTGAACGATGGCAAGGGACTGCGCTGGGTCGAGATTCTCGGGTGCGGCATGGTGCATCCGCATGTGCTCGAGGACGCCGGCCTCGACAGTGAGCGGTTCACCGGATGGGCGTTCGGCATGGGGCCGGCGCGCATCGCGATGTCGCGGTATGACATCAGTGACATCCGCGTCCTATACGATTCCGACGTCCGTTTTCTGGAGCAGTTCGCGCGATGATCGTTTCTCATGAATGGCTCAAGCAGTTCGTACCGCATACGCGCTCCGCTCAGGATATCGGCGACGCGCTGAGTCGCCATTGTGTCACGCTCGACAACATCGAGCGGCTCGGGGCGGAACTGGCGTCGTTCGTCGTCGCGCAGGTCGTCGAGGCCGGCCGGCATCCGAATTCGGACCACCTGTGGGTGACCAAGGTCGATGACGGCAGTGGGACGCTGCTCGACGTCGTGTGTGGCGCACCGAATGTGGTGGCGGGCACGAAGTATCCGTTCGCGCGCACCGGCACGGTGATGCCGGGCGGCCTCAAGATCGAAAAGCGCAAGATCCGCGGTGAAACAAGCAACGGGATGCTCTGCTCGTCGCGCGAGCTTGGACTCGGTCAGGAGCACGACGGCATCCTCGCGCTCGAGACCGACGCCCAACCGGGCACGCCGCTGCTCGATGTGCTGCCGATCGCCGACGCGCGATTGGATCTCGACGTGCTGCCCAATCGTCCCGATCTGCTGTCCCATGTCGGCGTGGCACGCGAAATCGCGGCGATTCTCGGCCTGCCGATGACCGCGCGTCCTGCGGAAATTGCGCCAACCGCGCCGGACGTGCCGGTGCATGCCGCGCCGTCGAGCGCGGCCGGCTCGCACGCAACGGTGCGCATCGAGGACGCTGCCAGCTGCCCGCGCTACGTCGCGGCCGTGATCACCGGCGTGCAGGTGGGCCCGAGCCCGGACTGGCTGCGTCAGCGTCTCGAAAGCATCGGACAGCGCAGCATCAGCAATGTCGTCGACGCCACGAACTACGTGCTGCACGGACTCGGACAGCCCGTGCATGCGTTCGATCTCGCCACGCTGGCCGGCCGTGGCATCGTGGTGCGGCCAACCGTCGATGGCGAGTCGATCGTGACGCTCGATGGTACGGTGCGCGCGCTGGCGTGCGGCACCACGGTCATTTGCGACGCGGAACGTCCGGTCGCGCTGGCCGGCATCATGGGTGGCCGAGACAGCGAAGTCACGGCCTCGACGACGGACGTGCTGCTCGAAGTCGCCGTGTTCGAGCCGCGCTTCGTCAGACGCGTGCGCCGCGCCGTCAATGTGTCCACCGACGCCTCGTATCGCTTCGAACGCGGCGTTGACGCGGGGGATGTGCTCGACGTGGCACGGACAGCGGCGACGTTGATCGTCCAGGTCGCGGGTGGTACGGTGGTGGAGTTCATCGACGTCGGCGCCGCCGTTGCCGCGCCAACCGCCGTGACCGTGCGTCCGTCCCGGCTTGCCCGCGTGCTCGGTGTCAGTGTGCCTCCGTCGGAGAGTCGTCATCGCCTCGAGTCGCTCGGCTGCGCGATCACCGAGGATGCCCATGGCCTGCTCGTGACGCCCCCGACGTGGCGCCATGATTTGCTCATCGAAGTGGACCTCATCGAGGAAGTCGCCCGGCTCATCGGCTTCGATAGTCTGCCGGATGAGTTGCGGCCGTTCCGCCCCGGTACCGCGCCGGACCATCCACTGCATTTGGCCGGTCGGCGGGTACGCGATCTGCTGGTTGGCATGGGACTCGCCGAAACGCGTCCGATGCCGTTCACCGGCACGGGAGACGAACAGACCCCGCGCGTTCGTAATCCGCTGGCAGAGGATGAGCCATTCCTGCGCGCGTCGATTCTCGATACGCTTGCGCGTCGCGCCGAGTACAACCTCACGCGCATGCAGGGCAATCTGCGGCTCTTCGAGGTCGGCAATGTTTTTCTGGCGTCCGGTGCGCGTCTGCCTCGTGAAGAAGTGCGTGTCGGTGCGCTGCTTATGGGTACACGGAGACCTGCCCACTTCACCGAGCCGCAGCCGCCGGCGTTCGACGCATGGGACGCCAAGGCAGTCGCGGAGCGCATACTCGCCGCCGCATTCCCGGGCAAGCACGGTGTGTTGACGGCGAGCGCCTTGCCCACGATCTGGTCGATGTCCGTAGACGGCCTCGGCGAAGTCGGTCGGGTCGAAGAGGTCTCCCTCGATCGCCCGGTTTGGGCCAGCACGGCATTCGGCATCGAACTCACGCTTGGCGTGATGCCGTCGGCGGACGTGGCGGCTCCACGCACGAATGGACACAACGGCGCACCGGTGGAGCGGGAGTCGGCGGCTTCGGCCACCGTTCGCTTCGTGGCGCTGCCGACCACACCGGCGGCGGAAATCGATTTGGCGTTGCTGGTGCCGGATGGCGTCGCCGCCGGCGCGGTCGAGCAGTCGCTCCGGCACGCGGGTGGCGAATTGCTTGAACGTGTGAGTCTGTTCGATGAATTCCGCGGTGCGGGCGTGCCAGCTGGGTATCGCAGCCTCGGTTGGCGGTTGACGTTCCGCCATCCGGAGCGCACCCTCCGGGATAAGGAGATCGACGGACGGCGCGCCCGCCTTCTGGACCTGCTCGACAAGGAACTCGGTATCCGTCCACGTGCGTCCTGACATCGCCGCCTTTCGCGAACTCGACGCCCTCGTTCGCGGTCTCAGTGACCAGCTCGCCGGCTACCGCCGGCGTGCACTCTCGGCCGAAGCGCGTACTCGGGAGCTCGAGCAGTTGGTGGCGGAGCGCGACGGCACGCTGATCGAGGTGCGGGCAGAGGGCGTGCGCGCGGGTCAGGCACGCGCGCTGCTGGAGGCGAAGGTGCGCGAACTGGAGGGCAAGGCGGATCTCGCGAAGGCCGAGGTCGTGCGGGTGCAGGCGGCCTATGCGGCAGCGGCGGAGGCCGCCACACCGCAGGCGGTCGACAGCGGCCTGGCGCGGGAGAATGAACGGCTCCGCGCACGGCTCGGCGAGGCGCGCGAAAAGGTGGTGCAGCTCGGCGAACGGGTCCGCTTTGTCCGTCAGCAGATCGGACACGGGGCAGAGCGGTGATCGACAACAAGTCGGTCGTCAAAGTCCGTATCGTCGGCGAGGAATACACGCTCCGAACGGAGGCCTCCCCGGAGCATACGAAGTCTGTGGCGGAGCATGTCGACCGGACGATCCGGGCGATCATGGGTGGTGGGTCGACCATGGAGACCCAGAAAGCCGCCATTCTGGCCGCACTGCAGATCACCGACGAGTTGTTTCGTGAGCGCGCGGCTTCAGAGCTGCTGACGACTGATCTGCGGCAACTCGCGTCTGATATCCGGCCGCTGCTCCCGCCTGCCAAGCGGGGCGAGGACGGTCATCCGCTCTGAAGGGCGACGCGTCCGCGGATTGGTGCGGCGGAACGGAGGCGAGCTGCTGCTGCCCGTTGCGGGCCTCCCGACGCGTCCGTACGTTCTGGAAGTTAACGGCATGCGCGCACCCCTGTGCCGCGGCAGCGGAGGTCGCTCCCTCTCCGCCAGCCGCGGCGCACCGTGACAGTCGCCCGTGCCGTGCGCACGACAGATCCGCTGGAAAACGATCAAGAACCCGCGCGTAGCCGCGGTGGAGCATAGATCCTCATGGGCGAGATTCCCGCAGCGGCGCTTCTTGGCGCCCTTGGGTTCATCGCGGCTGTCGTCGCTTACGTGGTCGGACGACAGTCGTGGCGTAAGGTGGAGACCACCGTGCAACAGCACGCGCTCGTCGTCGCCGAAGAGGGCGCTGTGCGCGTGCTCAATGAGGCGAAGCGTGAGGCGGAGACGCTTCGACGGAGCGCGATCGTTGCCGGGAAGGAAGAAGTGCTCCAGCTGCGGGAGGCGCACGAGCAGGATGTCCGGCAGCGCCGCATCGAGCTCGAGCGTGAAGACCGGCGGGTGCTCGAGCGGGAATCACAGCTTGATCGCGCCCGCGAATCGCTGGAGAGCCGGGAGCAGGAAGTGCAGCGTCGCGGCTCGGAGCTCGGGAAGCGTGAGGCCGTCGCGACAGCAAAGGAGCAGGAACTCGACAACCTCATTGCTGAGGAACGGCGAAAGCTCGAGCATCTGGCGGGGGTGAGCGCCGATCAGGCGAAGGCCGAGTTGATTCGCCGGTTGGAAGACGAAGCGCTGGCCGATGCGGCCAGTCGCCTGCGCGAGATCCGTGAGTCGGCAAAACGCAATGCCGATCGGGAAGCCCGGAAGATCGTGGCACTGGCCGTCCAACGCGTGGCCGCTGAGACGACGGCCGAAACGACCGTTTCCGCAGTGTCCCTCCCCAATGACGAGATGAAGGGACGCATCATCGGTCGTGAAGGGCGCAACATTCGGGCGTTCGAGCTCGCGACCGGTGTCGACGTGATCATCGATGACACGCCGGACACCGTCGTGGTCTCCTGCTTCGATCCGGTTCGCCGCGAGACGGCTCGGCTGGCGCTGGAGAAGTTGGTGAGCGACGGCCGTATCCATCCGGGGCGCATTGAAGAAGTGGTGGCGAAGGCTCGCAAGGAAGTCGAAGTTGCGATCATCGAAACGGGGGAGCAGGCCGCTTACGATG
>CANGXK010000083.1 GCA_947457715.1 Gemmatimonadota bacterium | reverse complement strand
CGCGTCCTGATAGAAAATGCGTGTGACTTGCAGGTAGTTGGTGCGGCGGACTTCGCCGAGCTTTCGGCCCAAGGCGTCGAGCTCTTCGTAGTCGCGCGAGTTTTGGCCGAGATCGTAGTGACGCCACGTCCCGTTGGCGAGCATGCCGCCCTTCTGCTGGTCGAGCAGGGCGTACAGCGAGAGGCTCTTGAATCGCACTTCGTTGCTGAGGCCCGCACTCCACAGCGGATTGCCGTCGCCCATGAGCACGGGGACGACGACACGACCACCGGCCTGCGGCAGCGTGTCGTTGCCGTAGATCTGCGTGGCCGACTTGCCCTGTTCGATGCGCACGGCGCCCGTTTGCAGCGTGCCAAGCAGGAACGGCGCGACCGGGAGGTTCGTCACCTTCGAGCGGCTGGTGCCCCAATTGAGCCGCGCATTCCAACCCCACGTCGGCGTCTGGATCGGGAACGCGTTGATCGACACTTCGGCACCCGTGACCTGCATCTCGGCGCCGTTCGACGTCTCGCTGCTGAAGCCCGACGTGGGTGCCAGCGTGCGCGTGATGAGCAGATCGGAGATGTTGCGACGGAAGCCCGTGACCGCGAAGGTGCCGCGGTTGCGGAAGACGTTCAGGTCGACACCGGCTTCGATTTCGCGCTGGCGCTCTGGACGCAGATCGGACGACGCGCGGACGTTGCCGACGCGGAAGGCGCCGAGTCCACCGACGCTCGACAGATCGAGATTCGTGAACTTCTGTCCGTAGAGCGGCTGGTTACCCGTCTCGCCATAGGCGAGGCGCAGCTTCGCTTCGTCAACCAGTCCCGGCGCAAGGTCGGTGAAGCGGTAGGACGTGGCGGCCTTCGGGAACAGGTAGAACTTCTTGACGTCGCCGTTGTTGCTGCTGCGATCGGCGCGGGCGCCGGCGGTGAAGAGGAGTTTCTCGCGCCAGAGCATTTCCGTCTGCGCGAAGACACCGAAGTCTTCCACGCGCAGGCGTGATTCGTCGACGTCACGGACCGTACCCGACGTCACGACTTCGAGACCGCCCAGCAGGTTCTGTGCGGAGGCGCGCGTCTGATTCAGGTCGCGCTCTTCGAACTGCGTGCCGAGCTGTGTGGTGACCTTGAACGACGACTGGGGCGTCCAGCCGTGCACGAGATTCAGATTCAGGTTGCGCTGAATGTTCGTGGTCTTCGAGTTGGCCGACGTACCCGGGAGTCCGTCCACCGGCTCGTACTGCAGCGTGGGCGGGGAAAAGATCAGGTTTGACTGATTGAGCAGGTCGACACCGCCGTAGGCGATGAACTGCAGGGTGTTCTTCTCGCCCGTCAGCACATCAGCGGTGAGGCGCGACGTGGTGATATTGCGCCACACGTTCTCGCCGTTCTTGAACTGGTCGATCGTCTGCAGCGGGTTGGACGGATAGAACTGGTTCACCGGCCACGTGCCGTCGGGGCGACGGCGCAGATCGAGGAAGCTCGGAATCTTGGTGAGTGAGTACGCGATCGAGTTGCCGGCATTGTCGTTGCCGAACAGGCCGCGGTCGCTGGCGTTGTTCAGGATCTCGTTGCCGACCTGCAGGTTGAGGCGGCTGGAGATGCGCTGATCCACGTTGATGCGCGCGCTCGTCTTGCGGGCAAACGTATTCTCGACGATGCCTTCTTCGTTGCGCCGGCTGATCGACATGAAATACTTGGTGTCGTCGCTGCCGCCGCTCACGTTGAGCGACACGTCGGAGTTCATCGGCGTATTGCCGTAGGCCAGCGACTCGTAGTCGAGTACGCGGTTGGCGTCGTAGAACGGCGTGATGCCGGCACCGAAGACCGTCACGGCATCGGCGACCGAGTTGAACTTGCGCGAGCCGTTGCGGTACGCGAGTTCCGACGTGCCACCGCCCAGGCGCAGCGAGAACTTCGGCTTGCCGGCGCGACCACGCTTGGTGGTGATGATGATGACACCGCCCGACGCCTTCGATCCGTAGATGGCGGCGGCCGCCGATCCCTTGAGGATGTCGACGTTCTCGATGTCGTTCGGATTGAGGTCGGCGATGCGGTTGACCGGGTTCTCCTGGTTGCCCACGGAGATGCCGGTGCCCGCGGCGCGCGTCACTTTGTTCGTGCCGGAGCCGATGGACACGTCGGAGACGATCACACCGTCGATGACGTACAGCGGCTGGGCGGATCCGAGAATCGAGGAGATGCCGCGGATGCGGATGCGATTGCCGCCACCGGGGGCGCCGGTGGACTGCGAGATCTGCGCGCCGGCGATCTTGCCCTGGAACGCGTTCTCGATGGACTGCGCCGACACCTTGTTCACGTCGGCACCGCTCACGGTGGCCACGTCATTGGCGAGGTTGCGGCGCGAGATGCCCGTGGCCTGACCGGTGACGACGACCTGATCGAGATTCAGCACGTCTTTCTTGAGCACGATCTCGAGGCTGCTCTGCGAAGCGCCGACGGTGATGCGCGTCATCGGATAGCCGAGGCGACGCACCATGAGGATGACCTCGCGGGCAGGGACGTTCACGAGCGTGAACGAGCCGTCGTCACGTGACAGCGCACCGACCGCGGTGCCGGTGACCTGCAACTGTGCCGCGGCAATGGGTGCTCGCGATCCTTCTTCGAGCACTTTGCCGCTGATCGTGCGCGTCTGCGCAGCGAGCGGGGCGGCGAAAAGCGCGAGGGCTGCGGCAAGCAGGCCTCCGCGCGCGAAAACTCCGGTCATCGGGACGTTCTCCAGTGTGAGGGACGATAAGCGAAGCTACGGCGGTGGCTGGGGTGTCGCCAGCGACTGGGATTGTGAACGGCCAACTGCTTAGGAGGCAGGGAGGAGCGGGGCAGGGTGGAGGATGCAGGTGCACGGCGCGTTGCTGCTTCCTCCTTCCTGACACCCTCCTTCCTGCCTCCTAAGTAGTTGGCCGTTCAAGCGGCCTCCTAAGCAGTTGGCCGTTCACTGTCAGTCGTACCACCCCTGCAGGTACCATCTCGCGCCGGCCTCGTGATACAGCAGCAGTTCGCCTTCATCCTCAGCCACGCACCGCCAGTAATCACGCGCGTACGTGTCGGCACGCCACCAGTCACCGCTCAGGCGTTCGGGCCCGTCGGCGCTGGCGATCGACACGCGTCGTCCGCGCCACCACACCGCATCTGGAATGCCGTGTGGTGCTTCCACGTCCACCGGTTCCGGCGTGTCGAGCAAACGGAGTACGGCGTCGGTGGGTGTGGGCGAGCTGGGTGTGGGCGATGTGGGTGTTGGTGCAGGTATCGGCGCGGCGCCCAGGGCCATGGCGTCGGCGCTGATCCATCGGCCGGTGTCTTCGGGGCGATGACTGTCGCCGGCTTCGGGGTGCACGACGACGGTGCCGGTGTTGTCGGGATCGAGCACCGCACGCAGGCGCGCGAACACGGCTTCGGCATTCATCGCGGCGTCGCGCCACGACGGGATCAGCAGGTCGCCTTGATCGGCGGCGAGTGGTGCGGTGGCGGGAATGCTAACGGTGACGCCGATGATCGGCGCCGGGATATTCCACCGTTCCAGCAGGCTGCGGCATTGATCGAACAGCGGCTCGAGTCGCGCGAGCGGACGCGCGGGACGTACTTCGCGCGTGATGGACCTCTGTGGGATGCTGAGGAGGGATGCGGCCGACACTTCTGAAACTGCCAACAGCTGAGGAGGCAGGAAGGAGGGTGTCAGGGAGGAGGGGGCAGGGGGCGGTTCCTTTCTCCGTCCTGATTCCCTTCGTCCTGCTTCCTTCGTGGTCGTGTCGTCGGACGTTTCGGGCACGTGGACATGCCCGCGCATCTCGCTGCCGATGTCGTCGATGGGATACTGACGGCCGGCGTCGAGTACGAGCGTGATCGCCACCGCCGCGGCAGCGCGTCCGTCTTCCACACATTCGCGCAGCAGGCGCTGCAACTGCGCGCGTAACACGAACAGCACGGGCTCGGTGCTCTCCACCGCCGCGGGCAACTCCACGCTCGCACTGCGCGCGGCTTCCACGCGCACGAGTCCCGGTCGACGGGGATCGTGGCCATGCGCGAGTCGCCACGCGGTGAGGCCGCTGGGGCCCCAGCGCTTTTCGATGTCGCCGGCGTCGAGCGACGCCAGTGCGCCGACGGTGCGCAGGCCGAGCGCCTGCAACGCGTCGCGCAGGTCATCATCCATCGGCACCAGTCCCAGCGGCGCCGGCGCGAGATACTGGGCGCACTCCCCGGCGGGGATGATCGTGATGCCGTCGGGAAGGGTGAGCGGGTCGCGTTCCCGCACACCCTGTGGGTCACGTTCACGCACGGCGCGACTGCGCATGGCACGACTGCGCGCGCGCGGAGCCCAGGTGGCGGCGCGCGCGGCCACGCACGAATCGGCGATGGCGACGCGGGCATCGGGGTGCCACTGCTGCGCGATGGTGAGCAGGGTGCGCGCCAGCTGCGCTTCACCACCGACGGCATCGAACCCGTTGGCACCCACCCACCACATGCCGGGGGCACCGGCCACCGGCGTGACCTGCGGACTGGCGGCCAGCAGCGCGGTGCTGGCGGCCAACACGGCGTCGCGGATGGCGTGATCGTCCCACGGGCGCACGTCGAGATCGGCGCAGCAGGCGCGGGCTTCCGGGAGGAGCATACCGGCGCGGACCCCGGCACGACCGGCGGCGAGGGAGACCGCGCGGAGTTTGGTGTCGATGAGGAGGGCGCGGGGGGCGTTGTCCCAGTGCTGGGGGCTGTGGGCTCCCGGGGCTTGGGGCTTCGGGCTATGGGCGCTCGGCCGTGGGCCGTGGGCCGTGGGCTGTGGGCTCGTGGCGTTTGGGGCGGCGGCCGTAGCTGGGGGCGGCGGCGCGGCGGCGGCCGCGGTGGCGCGTCCAGTCGCGGGTACGCTGGTCGGTTTCGCGGTCACTGCGCTCCCGCGGCGGGAACGGGCGGTCGCTGCTGAGCGTGATGGCGCCATCGGCAAACCCAGCGGCAAGGCGAGCTGGGTGTCCGGGAAGGTCAACTCCGTACAGGTCGCTGGCGGACACGCCGAGCCCGCCCCAGGTGACGGGGTGCTCGGTGTGCTGGCCGGGCTGCTCGGCGTCGCTGCTGTTGCCGCGGGCGGTCCAGGGACGACGCGCGCTTCGCGCCACCCCGCGCCGATCGGGAATCTCGGAATTCGCACACACGCGACGCGCCACGACGACTGCACTGCTCACCTCGATGGACGGACTGCGACCCTGACTGTTTCCCCCTTTCTCCACGGTCACCACGAACCGTCGCGATGTGTCGGCGACGGTGGGCGACGATCCGGCGATCGCCTGTTGGGCGATCGGTTCTCCGGTCACCGGTTCTCCGGTCACCGGTTCTCCGGCGACCGGGTCTCGTGATCGGGTGGGTCGTCGTCGGCTCGACAGCAGGCGTATGGAGGGCGGCATACTGGGCGCGCACGGCGGCATCGCGGCGATGCGCAGGCGCACGGTGCCGGCCAGTCGACTGGGGCGCACCTCACGACCGCCGTCGTGATGCTCGAGCACCACGCACGCCGCGTCGCGTTCGCGCGCCAGCTGCGCCAAGCGTACGCCATGTACGCGCGATAGCGGCGGGGCCCCGTCGATGACCACCAGCGCGAACACGCCACTGCGCAGCAGCAGGTCGGCGGTCCACGCACTGCGCTTGGTATCGGGCGGACGGATCACCACGAAGCGCGCACCGAGCGCGGTCCACGGTGCCGGGGCGAGCGTGCGCTTGGCGTCGATCCACGCCACCCACGCGCCGGTGTGCAGCACCTGGGTCACGAGGCGCCGCAGCAGCGCCGTTTTTCCCACCGCCAACGGGCCGCTGATTTCCGTCACGCGCCCCCGCGGGATGCCGCCCCCCAGCGCCCGGTCCAACTGGGCCAGCCCCGTGCTCCACGGCCCACTGGCCTGCCGTCCTGTGGCGACCACCGCCTGCAGCTGGTCGCGCAGGATGGTGAGATCCGGTTGAGCGGGCGTGATCTCGGGTTCGGCGAGGGCGGTGGCGAGGACGGGAGCAGGCAATGCGGTCATACCGAATAAATACCGAAAGTAAAGGGCGGCGGAAAGAGCGGATTCAGGAAAACAGGCTTACAGCAGGACCAGCTGGAGTTCGGGGATCAGCGGCTCGGGCAGGGCGACTTCGTTATCCGCATCGCCGTCATCCCGTCGGTATTCCCGCGTGGTCAGGCCGTACTTCCAGCACCACTTCTCGATGACCTGCTGCAGTCCGGCCCGGTAGCTGTCGGCGGCGTACACGCTGTGGCGGTACGTGGCCTCGTACCTGGCCGAGAGCTCCGGAAAGTTCTCGCGGATCACCGGCAGATACCGTTTTCGCGACGCGGACCGAAGCCGCAGGGCGCAGGCCCCGAGGCTCTTGGCGCCGGCTGCCGCCACCTGCTGCACCAGCGCCTCCAACATGGCCGGCGCATCGGTGATCCCCGGCAGCACCGGCATGCAGTTCACACTCACCGCGAGCCCGGCGTCGGCCAGCCGGCGCACCGCCCGCAATCGTGCCTCGGGCGTGGGCGCCCGGGGCTCCAAGCGCCGCGCCAGCTCGCGATCGACCGTAATGAGCGACACGTGCACCTGCACCGCGTGCCGTTCGGCCAGCCGCTGCAGTACATCGACGTCGCGGGTGACGAGGGGACTCTTGGTGATGATCACGATCGAGAAGTCGCGCGCGACCAGCAACGACTCCAGGATTTCCCGCGTGACGCGAAAGCGCCGCTCGGCCGGTTGGTACGGGTCAGTGGCCGATCCGATCACGAGCGAGTCGCCGGGGCGGGGTGAGCGCGACGACCGCAGCGCCTCGCGGATGCGCGCGCCGGCGTGCTCCTTCACCAGCACCCGCCGCTCGAAGGCCAGCCACGGCGGCATCGCGCTGGCGACCTGCCGCCCAATGTCGCCGGCGCGCTCGAGCGTGAACCGATGCGTGTCGCGGGCGTAGCAGTACGCGCAGCCGAAGGCGCACCCCACGTACGGATTGATCGACCAGAATCCCATGCCGGTCGCGGCCGGCGGATTGAAGATCCCGCGGGTCGGCGCCGCGTGATACTGCAGATCGGCCTGGGCCGAGAGCAGGCGCAGCGGGTCGGGCCTGAAGGGGTCGGGCGGCAGCGCCGGCGAAACGGGAAGGGTGGCGGGGCGCATGTTTGACGCTACCGAACGAAAACCGAAAGCGCAAGACAGGGCGGCATGTGTGTGATCTGTGACCGCGGGATTCCACGCGCAGGCATTGTCCGCCGCTGCGGGCGACCCTAGTCTAGTGACTCATGCCCGCTCTGTCCGACATCGAAATTCAGCGCAGCCTCGGCGCGCTGCCCGGCTGGTCGCGCAAGGGCGACACGCTCGTGAAGAGCTATCACTTCGCGACGTTCCCCGCAGGCGTGGCCTTCATCGCGCAGGTGGCCGATATCGCCGAAGCGATGCAGCATCACCCCGACATCGACATCCGCTACACCAAGGTGCACTTCTCGCTCAGCACGCACGACGCGGGCGGAATCACGCTGAAGGATTTCGATCTCGCCCGCGCGATCGAGGAGCTGGCGGCGGCGTAGGGAGTTCGGCAATCGACGTGCGAGCCGAAAGGTGCCGTTGGTACAATGCGCAATAATGCGGAGGACGCGGTGCGACGAACGCTGGCAGTACTCCTGCCGATGCTCCTGGTTCTGAGCCGGCTACTCCCCGCTCAGTCGGTGTCCGGTTCACTGCGAGCGGACGTCGACAATCGTGCGATTGCCGGGGCCGTCGTGCTGCTGCTCGGCGTACCCTCCGACTCCGTGCTCGGACGCACCACGACTGCCATCGATGGCCGCTTCGTCGTGCGAGCGCCCCGAGCTGGTCGTTTCATGCTCCGCATTCTGCGTCTTGGGCAACGCCCGTTCACACTCCCTGCATTCGAGCTGGCGGACGGCGATGTCAAACGGATCGATCTCACGCTGACGCGTCAGCCGATCGAGTTGGTGGCGTTCAACGTGCGATCGGACGCCGTCTGCCGACGATCGCCAGACTCTCTCTCGCTGGCTGGCCAGTTGCTCACAGAGGCAAGGACGGCGTGGCAGTCGAGCTTGTCGATCACGTCCGGCGTCGAGTTGGCCGCCGACTACATGATGTACTCCCGCGACGAGGACCGGCGAGGCCGTGCGTTGACTCCAGACGCCGTGTCCTTTCGGTCGCGTGTCACTGACCGGCCGTTCGCCAGCCTATCGCCGTCGGTGATCGCGACGAAGGGCTACGTGACCACCGACTCCGACAGCGTTTGGTATCGCGGACCAGACGAAGCGATCCTGCTTTCGCGCGAGTTCGCCGAGCAGCACTGCTTTCGGGTGGTCGAGGGATCAGGTACGCGTAGCGGCGCGCAAGGGATCGAGTTTCGCCCGGTCGAGACTCGAGCGAACGTAGTGGATATTCGCGGAACCATCTGGATGCGATCGGGCGAGGCAACGTTGAGTGACGTCGAGTTTTTCTACGAGCCCATTGAGTCGGAGGCACGTACCGTCGGTGCCGGTGGTCGCGTGGAATTCGCACAGATCGCTAGCGGGTCGTGGATCGTGCGCGCGTGGGAAGTCCGTATGCCGCGACGTGTCATCCGTCGATTCGCACCAGTCCTCGGACGTCCACCGCGTCCGGCGCGGGTGGAGTCACGCGTCGAAGGACTGCAGGTCGAGGGTGGCGTCGTCACGCGAATGGCCATGCTGGTGGCAGACTCTCTGCACGTGGCGTATGTCAATTCAGCAGCATTTGCTCGGCAGTCGCAGAATCAGCCTGCGGTGGTTGTCGCGCCGGTCGTGAGTACGGCCCGACCCGCACGTTGCGGGGCTCAGGAACAATCGCCATCCCATGGCGCAATCGACGGCAGACTTCTCGACGAGGCCGGTGGCGCATTGCGTGATGTGATCGTGCGTGCTCAATGGAACGCCGCATTCCAGATCGTCGGGGGAACGAGCGTGCAGTTCAAGCGTCAGGACACGCAGACGCGAACAGGAAGTGACGGCGCATTTGCGCTGTGTG
>CANGXK010000082.1 GCA_947457715.1 Gemmatimonadota bacterium | reverse complement strand
CGCACCTCGCCGTTCGCGTACGTCACTCCTTCCGTGTCGCCGCTCTGGTTGATCGGAAAGAGCACCTCCTCGCAGATCTTGGCGCCCTCGACGAGCACGGCATCGATCAGGTCGGGCGTCGCGTCCTCGAACCCGGGGAGCGCCGCCAACTGCGCGACGTCGTGGACGTCATGCAGCAGAAAGCGGATATCGTCGAGTGGGGCCTTGTAGGCGGGCATGGACGGGTGTCCTCCGGGCGGGATTACAGCGGGGGGTGAGCTGATGCCTCGGAAGCTGTGGCCGAATTGGGCCGTCGGCAAGCCCCAATTGCGACGCGACCGTCATGTTTTGAAACGACCGCGGTTTGGGTATACCCTTCTGGAGCTTTTTCGACGTTGAGAGCGTAGGACCTTGAGGCCACGCTCGCCGACCCCTCTCGAGTCCGAATCATGATGAAGCAGTTTCTGACCGCCATCGCCGCCAATCTGCTCACCATCGCGATCTGCGTCGTGGGGGGGGTTCTCCTCGTCCTCGGGATCGCCGCCTCCGCCGGCTCGGCGGATCCCGTCAAGGTCGCCGACGGATCGATCCTCGTCATCGACCTCGGGCGCGCGTTCTCCGATCGCCCCGCCGAGACGAAGCCTGGCTCGTTCCTCGACGACGCCCTGTCAGCAGGGCAGGGCGCTGCGATGCCGCTGCGCGCGGCAACGATTGCCCTCAAGGCCGCGGCCAATGACGATCGCATCAGCGGCATCCTGCTTCGCGGCTCGATTTCCGCCGATGGCTACGCCTCCGGCTATGCGGCGTTGCGCGAACTGCGGGCCGCCATCGCCAGCTTCCGGCTGTCCAAGAAGCCGGTCCACGCGTACCTCGTCAATCCGGACACGCGCGACTACTATGTGGCCTCCGCCGCCAGCATGGTGACGCTCGATCCGTTCGGGTCGCTGCTCATGCCCGGACTCGCGTCGGAGCAGGTGTTCTTCACCGGGTTGTTCGAGAAGTTCGGCATCGGCATGCAAGTGAGCCGCGTGGGCCGCTTTAAGGCGGCGGTCGAGCCCTTCACGCGCCGCGACATGAGCCCGGAGAATCGCCTGCAGGTGGAGGCGTACCTCGGCGACCTATGGAGCGAAGTCAAGCGCGGTGTCGCCAACAGCCGCGGCATCGATACGTTGGCGCTGCAGGCGCTCGTCGACGAACAGGGGATCATTCTTCCGGCCGAGGCGAAGGCCGCCAGACTCGTCGACCGGATCGCCTACTTCGACGACGTCCTCGATGATCTGCAGCGGCTGTCGGTCGCGGCGCGAGCGGCGGATGGCGCGAAGCAGACCCCCAAGGACAGCATCCGGGCTGCGGAAATGGCCGCGCTGCTCGATCGCCCGACGCTGCCGCAGATCTCGCTCGGCGACTACGCGCCGATCGCCGTGGGCCAGGACCGCAGCTTCAACGCGAGTCAGACGATCGCCATCGTGTATGCCGAGGGCGATATCGTCGATGGCGAGGGCGACGACGGCATGATCGGCGGTGCGTCGCTCGCGCGCGAATTGCGCCGGGTGCGCAACGACGGCAAGGTGAAAGCGGTCGTGCTGCGCGTGAACAGTCCCGGGGGCAGTGCCATTGCGTCGGAGCAAATCCAGCGCGAGCTGTCGTTGATCCGCAAACAGAAGCCGATCGTGGTGTCGATGGGCACCGTCGCCGCGAGTGGTGGCTACTGGATCAGCACCGCCGCGTCCCGCGTGTTCGCGCAACCGAACACGATTACCGGGTCGATCGGCGTGTTCTCACTCGTGCCGAACATCAAGACACTCGCCAATCGGAACGGCGTGACGTTCGACACCGTGAAAACGGGACGATACGCCGACTTGTTCTCCATCGCGCGTCCGCGCACCGATGCCGAACTCGCGGTGCTGCAGCGCGGCACGGACGCGGTGTACGCCGCCTTCATCGAGCGCGTCGCAACCGCGCGAAAGCTGACGCCGGATTCCGTGCAGGCGATCGCCGAAGGACGCGTGTGGTCCGGCGAAGACGCCATGCGCCTCGGACTCGTGGACTCGATCGGCGGGCTCGACGCCGCGCTCAAGAGCGCGGCGTCGCTGGCGAAAATCACCGGTGACTACGACGTCCGGGAATACCCGCGGGTGAAGAGCGCGACAGAGAAGCTCACCGATTTGTTGGACAACAAACCGGAGCCCGTGGCGGCCGCGATCAGCGCCGCGGCCATCAGCGCCGCGCACCCGGGGGCTCATGCCCTGCTGACCGGCCGCGGCCCGGCCAGCTCACTCGCCCGTGACATCACGCATGAGCTGGACGTGCTGCTGCGCTACAACGACCCGCGCGGTGTATACGCACGCATGCCGTTCGTACTACGAATCCGATAACACTCACAACTCCACACTCTGACTCGAAACGCGAGACCCACGTGAGTCTCGCGTTTCGAGTCAGAGTGTGGAGTTGTGAGTGTTTACTCGGGCCGGAACGAATTCATGACGCGCAGGCGCTCTGCCCACATGGCGCGCTCGGCCCGCGCGGTGGCGAGCGTCGCGTCGGCCTTGGTAATGCAAGCGGGGAGATTCTTCGCCGTCACGTCGCCGAGTGCCCACTCGGCGATCTTCTCGCGCGCCGTCGCCTCGGCGAGGCGCTGCGTGTACCGCTCGGCGTGCGGGCGGCTCCACGCCGCCAACGGGCGATCATCGTCGATGCCGTACAGACTCCAGATGCCGTCGTGGACGGGGATGTAATCGAGCAGAAAGCCGTCGAAATCTTCAGGAACGGTCGTCGTCGCGGAGTGCATGGCAGCGGGTCGGAAAGGGAGACTGGCCTACGCGCGGGATGGTGCTGAGGAACAGTAACGCAATCCGCGTGGAGGCGAGTTCGTTCCCCGGTGGCCTTGCCGCTCCACGGTTCACCACGACGGCCTCTGGACAGACCGCAAAGCCCGCGGATCACGCGTGACCGACAAGCGACTCCCGCCCTGACGCCGAAGCCCCTCTCCATCCGGAGCCGGTCACGCCCGCCGAGCGCACGGCGCCGTCAGTCGCCCTGAAGGCGCAGCATGAACGTCAGCCGTCGCGGCAAGCCGGGTTCGAAGAAGCGCGAGCGCGTGGCATTGATGACCACCGAGCCGGCGTATCGGCGATCGAAGACGTTTTCGATCCCGACCGTCGGCTCGACGCGGACGCGACCGACGCGGGGGGCGGAGTAGCCGGCGCGCACGTTCCACGCGGCATAGCCGGCCGCGAAGACGGTGTTTGCATCGTTGGCGCTCACGCGTGAGGACGCGCTCCCGTCGACCGTGGCGAACCAACCGGCGTGGCGTGCCGTGAGGTATCCTTGCAGCAGATGTACGGGAATGCCGGGGATGACCTTGCCGGCGTAGCTCGTGGTCCCCACGGAGTAGGTATCGAACACAAAGCGCGACCAGGTGTGCGCGACGCCGATATCGAAGATTGACACGGCGCCCGTGAGATTCGTCTCGATGCCCTGTCGCGAGGTGCGTCCGGCGTTGCGGAACGCGCGACGTCCCGGCTGGTTCGGCACATCGAAGGGCACGAGTTCCTCGAATACGGTGGCGCGATACAGCGCCACATCGGCGCGCAGCCGCGAGAAGAGCACACCATGCACGCCGATTTCTGCGGTGCGCGTACGCTGCGGATCGAGTAGTGCGTTGAGGCCGGCGGCACCGTTGTCCTGATTGGTCAGCTCGGTGATCGTCGGCGTTTCGAAGGCGGTGGAGAGATTCGCGTAGACCGACAGCAGCGGTCGCGCGCGCCATGAGAGGCCCAGCATCGGGCTCACGGCGCTGAGCGCACGCTCGCCCGAGTCATCGGGATTGGTGCCGCCGATGAAGCGGTCGCGCACTCTGAAGTTCACGCGATCATAGCGCAGGGCCGCACTGGCGAACACACGATGCGGCGCTTCGACTTCGGCGCGCACATAGCCACCGAGTCCGCCCACGCGCTCCTGTTGATTCAGCCGCAGGGAGCCGCGCTCGGTGCCGGGCGTCGGGCAGGCGGCGGTGGGCGCCGCCGCGGCGAGCAGCGTCGCGCAGTTCTCGAGATTGAGCCGATCGTCCATCTGGCGCTGTGCGTCGACCCCGCCGCCAAGACGAACGGGCCAGGCGAATTGAGTGGTACGGAAGGCGCCGTGCAGCGAGCCGCCCGCCACATGCCGGTCAACCGCCACGATGGCGAAGGGCAGCGGATTGTCGAGCGTGCGGGTGCCGACGAAGAGTGACGCATTCAGGGTGTTGGCGCCGTCGCCGCGAGCCGCGAGCAGGGACAACTGCGACTGCTCGACCGCTTTGCGCGAACGCCGCGTGATGTTGAGCGAATCGGGCAGGCGCGGATCGCGGGCCAGCTCGGCCGCCGTAAGCGCGCCCGTATTCTCGGCGCGCGGCGTCTCGTAGCGCGCGCCCTGCACCTCGAAGCGCGTGCCCCCCACCGTGGCCATCGCGCGCGCGAACAGGCTGGTGGCGTCGAGCTGCGACCATTGGCGGGGGCCGTCGCCGGTCGTCCGCGTGACCGACCCCAACCAGCTGCCTCCCTGCACCACCCCAGTGGTATCGCGACGGCTGCCCGAGGCGAGCACCGCGGCGCGCCGCAATCCGCCGCCGTCCCACACCCGCGCATCGAGTGCGAATGGCGTGGCAGCCGGTGCGTGCGAGCGGAAGTCGATGACGCCGCCGGCGGCATTCCCATACAGCGCCGCGGCCGTGCCACGAATGACGTCGACCCGATCGACAGATTCGAGGTCAAGCCAGTCGAGCGGCGTCTGGCCGTCGGGCAGCGTGAGTGGAATTCCGTCACGCAGAACGCGCACGCCACGGACCCCGAAGGCCGAGCGCGCGCCGAATCCCCGGATCGCGATCCGGGGATCCTGCGCCGGGTTGGCGCGCTCCTGGACCTGGACCCCGGGCACACCAAGCAGGAGGTCGGCGACGCCACTCCGTCGCAGCGCCGGACGCGCGTCGATCGTGGCGCGGGACCAGGCGAACGGGAGCTCAAGCGGCGAACGTGCGGCATCACGCGTGACCGTGACACGGATGCCATCGAGTGCCTGCGCCGCCCGGCGTCGCAGGCTGTCGGCCGCGGCGCTATCAGCACGGGCGCTCACCGGTGTGCGCTCCTGCGCGCCGATAGGCTGCACCGTGAGGCTCACGACAAGACCTCCAACGGAAAGCAGAGGCGCGAGCGGACGGATTCGGCTCAAGCGCGCAGGCACATGTTCAGTAGGCACGCTCCGATTTATCGCCCGCGACGGTGAATCGGAACCCATGTCGGGAATTCCCCCCGCCTTCATCGAACAATCCGCCGGTCGGGTCGCACGGCACGCCAGTTGCGCGGTCGCGCACCGACACCAATCACGATCGTCGCGAAGGTATTGGCGCGAGCCGCTCAACCCATAGCCTCGTATATTTCCCTCATGTTTTTTCGAGAACTTTATGATCAGGCGCTCGCCCAGGCGAGCTACGTGATCGGATGCCAGGCGACCGGCGAAGCGATCGTGATCGACCCGCTTCGGGATCCGGCTCCGTATCTCGACGTTGCCCGCGCGGAAGGGCTGCGCATCACGCACGTCACGGAAACCCATATTCACGCCGACTTCGTGTCGGGCGCACGCGAGTTGCGCGCGGCCACGGGAGCGCGACTCTACCTGTCGGCCGAGGGCGGTCCCGAGTGGCAGTACGCGTTTGCCACGAGCGACGAGGCCGTGCTGCTACACGATGGCGACCGCATCATGGTCGGTAACATCGCGCTCGATGTGATGCATACGCCGGGACACACTCCCGAGCACCTGTCATTCGTGGTCACCGATACCCCACGTGCCGCCGGGCCGATGGGCGTCATCACAGGCGATTTCGTCTTCGTGGGCGACGTGGGGCGTCCCGACCTGCTGGAGCGCGCGGCGGGCCTGGCCGACACCATGGAAGCCGGTGCGAAAACGCTATATCACTCGCTGCAGCGATTCCGGGCGTTGCCCGATCACCTCCAGGTGTGGCCTGGCCATGGTGCCGGATCGGCCTGCGGCAAGGCGCTGGGCGCCGTCCCGTCATCGACCGTGGGATATGAGAAGCTGTCCAACTGGGGGGTCGGCGCGACGAGTGAAGCGGCGTTCGTGGCCGCGGTGCTGGAAGGACAGCCCGAGCCGCCGCGCTACTTCGCCGACATGAAGCGGATCAACCGGGACGGCCCGCCGGTGCTGGGGCATGCACCGCAGACGGGGCGCGTCACGCTCCGTGGCGCGCTTGGCGGGGGCGCGGATGGTGCGCTCGACCGGCTGTCATCGTCGGCACTGTGGATCATCGATATGCGGAACGCGGATCGGTTCGCCGAGGGACACATCGGCGGGAGCCTGTCGGTGCCGTATGCCAAGAGCTTCAGCACGTGGATCGGCTCAATCGTTCCCATCGGTGACAAGATCCTGTTGCTCGCGGAGCACGACATCGCCAGCGAGGTCGCGCACGAGCGTGATCAGCCGGAGGCGGTCCGTCTGGCGGTCCGGGATCTCTCCCGCATCGGCTTCGACGGGATTATCGGCTGGGTCAAGGCCGACGAGGCCCTCGAGGATTGGCGGAGCGCTGGGCACGCCCTCCACGCAATCCCCCAACTGACGGTGCATCAGGCGGCGGCGCAGACTGGGGCGACGGTGGTCGATGTCCGCGGCCGCACGGAATGGAGCACGGGACACGTGCCGGGTGCGATGCACGTCCCGTTGGGCGACCTGCGCCAGCGCGTGGGTGAGCTCCCGGCAACGCCGCTCCTGGTGCATTGCCAGTCGGGGGCACGCTCGGCGGTCGCGACGAGTCTGCTGCACCGACTGGGCCGGCACGACGCGGCGAACGTGCGCGGGGGGTTTGTCGCGTGGCGGTCATCCGGCTTCCCGGTGCAGGACCACGACGAGCGACACCGGACTGATGCACCCAAGTGACCGGAGCGGCTCGTTGTGCGCGGGGTGGTGCAATCGGCGGTAACGCGTTGCGCGCGGAAGCCCGCCAAGAGAGTATCCTACGCGGTGAAGCCCTACGCGGTGAAGAGCCGCTGCTGCAGGACATCGGCCGCGACCTGCCGCTGTTCGCCGGTGCCCACTCGGAGGACATCGATACAGGCCAGCAAATGATGTAATCGGGCGTCACGCGCGGCGACTTTGGTGACGCCATTAAAGAGGGGCACCAGCGCTTCCCCGCGGATCACCCCGCCTTCCATCGGCCAGACGAGCGTCTTCATCGCCGCGGTCGTGCCGAGCAGCTCGGCCAGCGCTGGATGTGCCCCCGCCGTCGGCATTCCGACGCGCTCCGGGCCGTGCACCGGTGGAAATGCATACCGCACGCCGTGAACCAGGAACTCGCGGCAGGCGCTGCGGTTCACTGTGCGGCGGGACGGCTCACAGAGCCCAGCATGCTGCAAACGTGCGACCGAACGATGCGCCGCACTGGTGCTGGTGGCCAACGCGTTCGCCAACGGCTCGTAGCGGTCCTCCGGCACCAACAGCAGTCGGAGAGCCACAGCGATGTCAAACGGGCGCAGCGAGGGCTGAGTAGGCACCGGTCTCGTGAGGTTCGAAGGCAACAGGACAGTCCCGTGAGCAAGCGCTCGCACGGCCGAAAGACGAGCATAACCGCATTCCCGTTTCCGCACCTGCGCTCATCCAGCATACTGTCCCAAGTATGACACAGACCAGCCCACTCATGCGGTCTTTCATCCCGCGTTTTTTACGCTTCAACAAAGACGCGCTAAAGCTATCTTAATGTTTCCGGGCGAGCCAGTCAGCCCAGCTCGCGGGGGCCGGCTCGGGGGCCGGGCGGTCCATCACCGCTCTTCGGGCCGCGTTGCGTCGGGCGATGTGCGCTTTCAGCTTTCGCCCATGTCTTCCGCCATCTCTTTCCACGCGACGCCTGTTTTTCCCCGCGGCTTTCGCTGCGCCAGCCGCAATGTCGGCCTCAAGCCGACGGCTCGCGACCTGACGCTGTTCGCCAGCGACGTCGATGCGACCGCAGCGGCCGTCTTCACCCGCAACCATTTCCCGGGCGCGCCGATCATTCTCGGCCGAGAGACGATGAAGGGCGGTGTGCTGCGGGCGATCATCGCCAACAGCAAGGTGAGCAACGTCGCGACGGGCACCCGTGGTGTGGCGAATGCGCGGCGCATGGCGATCGCCGCCGCGGCCGAACTGGGCACCGCGCCGGATCGGGTGCTGGTGAGTTCCACCGGAGTGATCGGCGTGCAACTGCCGATCGAGAAGATCGAGGCGGGCGTGGTGGGCATGACGGCCGACCTGCAGGGTGATCCGATGGTGGGCGCCGAAGGCATCATGACCACCGACACGCATCCGAAAGCCCTCTCCGCGTCCGTCGGCGACGCCACGATTACCTGGGTGGCCAAGGGGTCGGGGATGATCGAGCCGAACATGGCGACGATGCTCTCCTACATCTTCACCGACGCCGCGTTCGACGCACCGACGCTCGACCGTCTGCTGCGCGCAGCGGTGGCTCCAACGTTCAACATGCTGTCGGTCGACACCGACACCAGCACGTCGGACACCTGCGCGATTCTGGCCAACGGGTTGGCGGGCCCGGTCGCCGAAGCTGAATTCCTGTCCGTGCTGACGGCAGGCTGCCGGCGCATGACGGAGATTCTGGCGCGCGACGGCGAGGGCGCCGAGCATCTGGTACGCGTCACGGTGCGCGGTGCACGGAATGCGACCGAAGCGCACGTGGTGGCGAAGTCGATCCTGAATTCACCGCTGGTGAAAACGATGGTGCACGGCGCCGATCCGAACGTCGGCCGGCTGCTGATGGCCGTAGGCAAGTGCTTCGACTGCACGATCCGACCGGACAGCACCGATGCGTGGATCAACGGCTTTCAGGTCGTCGGTCACGGTGAGCGACTGACCTTCGACGATGCGGTGGTGCGGGAAACGCTGTCGCGTGAAGTCGTCGATCTGGCGGTGTCACTGGGCGTGGGCGACGGCGAGGCGGTGGCCTACGGCTGCGACCTCACGAAAGGCT
>CANGXK010000081.1 GCA_947457715.1 Gemmatimonadota bacterium | reverse complement strand
GGCAGGAATGGCGCGTACCGCCAGGCATCCCAGCGATCGGCCAGCGACGTGCCCTTGGGAACGGCAGCGTAATGCGCGAAGAGCGGCTGACCGCAAGCCGAGCAGACAGAGGCACGATCGCGATCCGCGGCGGTATCGCAGGCGGAACAGCGCAGAGTCCAGGACGCAGTGGTCATTCGATAGTCGAGTCGAGAGGAGCAGCGGAGGATACGTCGGGAGGAACCTCGGGCCGCGGCGCCGGAACCGCTACCCCGAGCGCCAAGAGGAGCCGTGTGGCCGACGCCGCGCTGAACCCCGGCACCGCCGCAATCTGCTCAACGCTGGCCTCCCGGACGCCGTGCACGCTTCCGAAGGCCGTCAGTAACGATTTGCGTTTGGTTGGCCCGACGCCGGGGATTTTCAACAACGCTGATGTGATCGTACGCGCCGAACGCTTCTGCCGCTGAAAGGTGACCGCGAAGCGGTGCGCCTCATCGCGCGCCTGTTGCAGCATGCGCAGCGCGGGAGACCGGCGCGGCAGGCGTACAGGATCGCTGCGCCCGGGAAGGAAGATTTCTTCGTCCCGCTTGGCCAGACTGATCAAGCCGATCTGCGTGATGCCGAGCGCATCGAGCGCGGCGCGGGCGGCGCTCAACTGCCCCTTGCCGCCATCGATCACTGCCAAGTCGGGGAGCGCCAGTTCCTCCGTGACGCGTCGGGTGAAGTAGCGCGTCACCACTTCGTGCATCGACTTGAAATCGTCGTTGCCCTCGAAGATCGCGATTTTGAACTTGCGATATTCCGACCGCTTGGGCCGGCCGTTCTCGAACCAGACCGCGCTCGCGACGACATCGGTGCCCTGCGCATGCGAGATGTCGAAACAGATCAGCGAGCGCGGCACGCGTGGCAAGCCCAGCTCCCGCTGGAGCTCGTACACCGGATCGACCGCCCGCTCGTCAGCCTCGCACGCGGCCAGCTTGAACTCCTCGAGGAGGTGCTGTGCGTTCTTGTCCGCCAGATCCACCAACGCCCGGCGCGGTCCGCGCTGCGGAATGCGGATCTTCGTGCCGTCGAGCGAAGCCTCGAGCGATTCGCGATCGTCGAACTCGAACGGCACCAGCAAGTCGGCGGCTCTCGCTTCTGCCGTGCGATACCACTGGGCGAGGCAGGCACCGAGCACGGTACCGTCCTCTTCGCCTTCGGCGTGTTCCACCAGACGATGCTCGCGGGCGAGCAACTTGCCGCCGCGAACGCGCATGATCACCACGCACGCATCTTCACCGTCACGCGCATACCCGACCACATCGCGGTCTCCGCCCTCGACCTCGAGCACGACCGTCGGCTCCTCCATCTTTTCGAGGTGACGCAGCGCGTCGCGCAGTTCACCCGCGCGCTCGAAGTCGAGACGCTCCGATGCCTGCATCATTCGCTCCCGCACATGCCGCACCACATCACTTGTCCGACCGTCGAGAAACCAGATGACTTCATCGATCATCGCGCGGTAGTCGCCGGTGGTCTGATACCCGACGCACGGCGCCTGGCAGCGCTTGATGAAGTAGTCGAGGCATGGCCGCTCTGGCGCCTCGCGGGGCAGATTGTAGTGACAGGAACGCACCGTGAAGATGCGCTTCACCACAGTCAACGCGCGACGCATCGAGCCGACGTCGGTATACGGTCCGAAATATCGCGCGCCATCCTCCTGCAGTCGACGCGTCACGATGACGCGAGGGAACGGCTCCTGGACCGTGACCTTGATGTACGGATACGACTTGTCGTCACGCAGCGCGATGTTGAATCGCGGGTGATACTCCTTGATCAACGTCGCTTCGAGAATCAACGCGTGGGCTTCACTGGGCACCACGATCGTTTCGAGCTCACGGACCTTGCGCATGAGGCCGCGCGTCTTCGGGCTACTGAGATGATCCTGCGCCCAGTAGCTCTTCACGCGCGAGCGCAATCGCTTCGCCTTTCCCACGTACAGCACCTTCCCGACGTCATCTTTCCAGAGGTAGACGCCTGGTGACTCGGGAAGATGCGGCAACTTCTGGGCGACACCGGCCGGCATACCGCGCGCGATTGCCGCCGCCGTCCAGTCGTCTTCCGGCCTCCGCAGGGCATCGCGGAGCCGCTGCTCGTGCTCGGCGCTCATGCCTGCGGTCTGCGCACAGGACGGCGTAACCAGCGCGCCGCCTCGGCGGAGCCCATGATCCACGCGACTCCGAGATACGTGATCCCGAAGACCATGAGGATCGGGAGACCGGTCAGTCGCGGATGCACGTCGGGTAACCATGACTGCTGCGCGAAGCGCAGGAGCGATCCAACAAGACCCGCGACAGCGGCGGCAATCACGATTCGACGCGTGCCCTGCCACATCGCAGCCGTGTAGAGTGTCCCGAGCCGGAGGCGCAGTCCACGTGCCAGGATTGAGAGGTTCACGTAGGAGCCGACCGCCGACCCCATGGCGATGCCGGCGGCCGCGATGGAGAGCGAGCGCAAGGGGACCGCGATGCCGGCCGATACGACGATGGAGACCGCGATGCTCGTCATCGACGCGCGCAGCGGCGTTCGATAATCCTGCAGCGCGTAATACGCGGAACCGAGCAGCTTAACGGAACCGAAGCTCACGAGTCCGATCGCGTAGGCGGCGAGCACCCAATGCACGGCCCGCTGTTCGGCTGCACCGAAACGACCGGCGCGGTAGAGGATGGCGACGCAGTAGTCGCCGAGCGTGATGAACGCGACGGCGCTTGGAATGATGTAGAACAGGATGCGCTGCCAACCGCCACGCACCCGTTCGAGCAGCGCGTCCATCGCCATCGCACCGGAATCACGCGACAGATCCGGAAGCGCGGCGGCCGCGACGGAGACCCCGAACAGTGACACCGGGAGCAACGCCAGCGTATTCGCGTACCCGATATTCGCCACCGCGCCGGGCGGCAGAAACGAGGCGATGTACAGGTCGACGAACGAGGAAATCTGCACGGCGCCGAGCGCGGTGACGACGGGCAGCACGTTGCGTAGCATCGGCATCACGCCCTCAGCCGCGCGATCGAGCGTTGGCCGTAGTGGACCGGCAAGCCGCAGCACTTCGGGAAGCTGGGCCCCGACTTGCAGCACGGCACCGCCCAATGTGGCCCAGGCGAGCCAGTATGACAGCGTCGCCGTATCGGCGGCGCGAGGTCCCCCGACGAGCAGCAGTGCGATCTGCGCGATCGACCAGATGGCCGCCGACGCGTACGACCAGAAGAAACGTCGATGCGAATTCTGGATACCGAGGCACCAACCGCTCAGTACCATCAGGCCGGTCATCGGAAAGAGCACGCGCGTCAGACGTGTCGTCAACGCACGTGTCGGCTCATCGAATCCTTGCGCAAGCACCTGCGTGAGCAGCGGCGCGGCTGCCACGCCAACGAGCGTCAGGATCGCCGTGGCGGCGAGTAGCAACCCGAGTACGGCGTTCGCAAGCACGCGGGCCGCGCGCGGATCGTCACGCGTGAGCAGCCGACTGTAGATCGGCACGAAGGCCGCCGAGAGAGTGCCCTCGCCCAGCAGATTCCGCACGGCATTCGGGATCTTGAACGCCGCGCCGTACGCGTCGGCGGCCGCACCGGCGCCGAAGTAGTACGCGAACGCCGTCTGCCGAAGCAGCCCAACGACCCGACTGATCAGGATGCCGGCACCGACGACGAACGCCGAGCGTCCGCCTCCCGCATCCGTCATGATTGCGGGCGAGTTCCGTTCACGAGCGACTGCGCATGCGGCACGGCGGCATCGCGAAGCCGCCCCAGAAGGCCGACACCGAACCGTGCGAGATACGGAATGAGATTGAGGACGCGCTCCGGCGACGTCCCCAGAGGTCGGAGTGTGGCGCGCACAAATGCGACCTCACGCATCACCTCGGACTCGTGCCGCTTCACGCCCCCGAGTACTCGATGTTCGAAGCGGTCGAGCCGATGCATGAGATCGCGTGACAATCCGGCGAGGACATCGGGAGCGACCGGCGAGCCGGCCCCTTCGACGCTGTCTCGCAGCGCGCGTAGCTGCACCTCGATCGCCAAGCGCAGTCGCTCGAGCGTGTCGCGGACCCCGTCGTCCAGAAGCCGCTGCGCAACTTGCTGTTCCGCCGCATGCGGGTCGCGCAACGTTGCTTCCTCCAGCGCCAAGCGGTCCAGGGTGTGGAAGGCGTCCGCGTCGAGCACTTCACCGGCCCATCGCGGCGAGACGATCGGAGCCGGCACACCCACTGCGCTCGCGATCGGCGCGACCTGCGCGAAGTACGCCAACTCGCCGGGGCCGGCCAGATAGGTGAGCGTGGGCAAGAGTGAACGCTCGAGTACGGGGCGTAGCAGAACGTTCGCGCCGAGGGTGCCCGGCTCTGCCTCCCGTGCCGCCGAGCCCGCGTCCGCCACGGGGATCCGCGTGCGCACGCGCTGCACACGATCGGCGTTCGAGCCAATCTTTGTTTGAAAAACGAGCGAGAGCCCATCGACGACGTCAACTTGCGGCGTATGGCCGAGCGCTTCGATGGCGCGCGTGCGCGCCGATAGTCCCTCGGCGATCGCTGGCGCCGAGGTCAGCGCGTGGCGCAGAAACCGGTCCGAGGCCAAACGAAAGGCTGGGTGGGCGGCGTCGAGGACCGCGATGCCCAGCGGCTCGAGGAGCGCTCGAAGGAGTTGGACGTACGCCGCGCCCACGGTGGCGTGCGGCACATACGCGGCGTCCAGCGCGTCAAGCACGCTCGCCTGCGCGGCCGACCCACACGCCGCGGCCAGAACCGCCCGGGCCGCCGTCAGATCCCCGAGCACCACGTCCGCCATCGCGATACCGTCAGTCGGGGGCCCGACCATGGAGAGCTGTTGCAGACCACGCGCGGTGGCGACATGGGTGAAGGCCGCCTCAATCCAGTCGGCATCATCGCTCGCAGCCCAAAAAATAGGCGCGACCGGCATATCAATCGCGGTGGCGAGCTCATCGGCGAGAGCGAGCGCACTCATCGCCTTGCTCCAGGTGTACGCCGGGCCGCCGAACAATCCCGGCTGCTGACCGGTGGTTACGACGACACCACGCGATGCCGCCTGTGCCAGACGGTCCGCTGCCGCCCCGGTCGCGGCGAACGCCGGCGCCAGCGTCGTCAGCCAATCGCAGCCTTCGAGCGACGCCCGCACCTGAAGGGCGTGCGCACGCCAAGCCGCCGGCGACGTCGGTCGGGGAGAGTACCACTCGCCGCCGACCTCACCGCGCTGCACCGCCTGTGACAGCGCGCTGCCGCCCAGTGGGGCCGTGCGGACGATCACGCCGTCTAGCGACATCGGAACTGGTTCACGGACAGTCACGCCCTCTGCTCACTTGTGGTACGGTTCGCCTCGAATGATGGTGCCCGCCCGGTACAATTGCTCCGAGAGCACCAGCCGCGCTACTTCGTGCGGCAAGGTCCATGGGGCCAGCGAGAGTCGACGTACGGCGCGGCTGAGTACCGCCTCGCCGAGCCCGTGCGCCCCGCCGATCACGAACGCCACACTGCGCGCCTGTTCGCGCTGCTCGTGCAGCCAGCTTGCGAAACGGGACGATTCCATCGACCCGCCGCCTGGATCGCAGGCGACGAGCTGCGCAGCCGTCGGAAGGCGGTCGAGCAGACGCTCCGCTTCGCGATCCATGACGAGGGCCGGGGGCAGACCTCGTCCGGTTTCCTCCTTCACTTCGATCAGGTCGAGCGGCCAGTAGCGCGCCGCGCGTGTCTCGTAGTCTCGAATGGCATCGGCCAGCCCCGCCTGCCGGGGCCGGCCGATTACCAGCAGCGAGATGCGCATCGTGACAGAGGCGCCGCCGCCGTACCGATCACGCGTAAATGCCGCGGAGCCGGTGCACGGTGGCCACGCGGCTGATAGACAGCATGTACGCCGCCGTGCGCATGTTCACGCGATGCTGCTTCGACAACGAGAGCACATCTTGGAAGCTGCGGGTCATGATACCGCCCAAGCGTTCGTTCACATCGGCTTCCGACCAGAAGTAGCCCATGCGATCCTGCACCCATTCGAAGTACGACACCGTGACTCCGCCCGCGTTGGCGAGGATGTCGGGAATCACGAAGATGCCCTTCTCGTCGAGAATCGGATCCGCCGCAGCGGTCGTGGGCCCGTTGGCACCCTCACAGATCACCTTTGCGCGAATGCGGGCAGCGTTCTTGGTCGTGATAACGTTTTCGAGTGCCGCCGGCACGAGGACGTCGACATCGAGCGTCAGCAGCGTGTCGCTGTCGATCAGCTCCGCACCCGTGAAGCCCTCAAGCGAGCGATGCTTTTGCACGTACGCGATGGCCGCATCGACATCAATGCCTTTGGCGTTGTAGAACGAGCCGGCGCGATCACCAATGCCCACGATTTTGCACCCTTCGGCCGCCATCAGCTTCGCCGCCGTCGAGCCGACGTTGCCGAAGCCCTGCACGGCCACCGTGGCTCCCTTCATCGACAACCCGAGGTGATCGAGCGCTTCACGGGTGACCAGCATGCAGCCACGACCGGTGGCCTCCCGCCGACCCTGCGAGCCCCCCATCTCGATCGGCTTGCCGGTCACGACGGCATTCTCGGTGCGACCGACGTGCATCGAGTACGTGTCCATCACCCACGCCATGACGCGTTCGTTCGTATTTACATCGGGGGCCGGCACGTCCGTGTCAGGACCGAGCAGCGAGATGATGCCCTTGGTGTAGCGGCGCGTCACTCGCTCGAGCTCACCAACGCTCATCGAGAGTGGATCACAGATCACCCCACCCTTCGCTCCGCCGAACGGCAGATTCACCACGGCGCACTTCCACGTCATCCACGCCGCGAGCGCCTTCACTTCCTCGAGGGTGACCTTCATGTCAAAACGAATGCCGCCCTTCGCCGGACCACGAGACGTGTTGTAGAGCACGCGGTAGCCGGTAAACACTTCAACGTCCCCGTTATCGAGCTGCACAGGGACCGACACAATCAGCTGCTTTTCGGGATTACGAAGAATCTTGTAGATGCCGGGCTCGAGATCGAGCAGCTCGGCAGCGCGGTCGAAGCGACTCATCATCGCTTCGAACGGATTCTCCTCGTTGAGGAACCTGTCCTTGTCCGGGCGGACGATACTGTCCGTCGGTAGGCGGAGGAGGTCGATAGCCATTTCGCCAGGTATTTTAGGCCGGACTCAGCCGGCGGTGGGAATGGTGGCCCTGCGCGCCGCCAATACACGGGCAACAGCCTGATCCAGTATCTCGGCGCCTCGCTCGACCACCACGGTCTGGGAAACATACCAAAGAGCGGCCCCGGCGCGAGGCCAAATCGGCACCAGTTTGACGGCATCTTTTAGCGTGCAGAGCACTTCCACGCCGGAACTCACGTTTGCGACCAGCTCCGCGACGTCTCCAGTGGAGAAATCGTGGTGGTCTCGATAGACCGCGTGATGGTGGATCGTGGCCCCCGCCGACTCCATTTGCAGGCGAAAGGCATCGGGATCGGCGATCGCGCTGACCAGCATGATCTCACGGCCGCGCAGCCACGACACCTCCTGCGCAAGCCCCACCGGGCCCTCGCTCCCCGCACCGGTCCCAATCGTGGTGGCCGGATGAATGCGTGCCGGCACCAGCCGGACCTCGGCGATCGGCACGTGTGGCGCGGCGCGTCGTATCGCCGCACGCACCGCCAGCACCGACGCCGGAGAGGCCGCCTTCGCGGTGATCACGATCGCCGAAGCACGCCTCAGGCTACGCAGTGGCTCTCGATAGGGGCCACTGGGCAGGAGTCGCGGCGGTTCCTGCCAGGCATCGGCGCTCACGAGCACGACGTCGGCAACCCGTGGGACACGACGGTGCTGGAACGCATCATCGAGCACGGCGCAGTCGCACCGCCTGCTCCGTGCGGTCACCAGTCCCCGTCCGCGATCGGGTGAGACCACAACGGGCACGCCCGGTGTGAGCAACCCGTGGACGCGCCATTCATCCTCGCCATACCCGCGCAACACCAGCGCCGGAGCGGCCCCCGCGGCGAGGAGGCGCGACACGAACCACGAGGCGACTGGCGTTTTTCCCGTGCCGCCCACGGTGAGGTTGCCGACGGACAGCGACGGTAGCGCCGCCGCCGGCAACTGTCCGGCCGACATCCGCGCATCGTAGGTTGCATTGCGACGCGCCACAATCACGCCGAACAGCCAGCTGAGCGGCATGAGCAGCGCGCGGAACAGCCGGGCGCCGCCCGACGGTGAACTCCAGACGTACGCCGCGAATGCGCTTCCTCCCGTCCAGCCCGTCATCGGGGCGGGCGCCTCAGGACGCGTGTGACAGCGCCGCAACCCGCACGAGCGCGTCGCGCATCCGCTGCGTGAACTCCGCCGTACGGGCAGCGGCGGCTCGCACATCAGCGTCGTCCACCATGACCGGCTCGCCATACTCGATCGTGATCCGCGCGAACGGCTTGGGAATCTCGAAGCCATCCCAGCTGCGCAGCGGCCACTTGCGATCGACGTGGGCGACGAGCGACACCACCGGCACCCCAGCCCGATGTGCCAGCACGAGCGCGCCCGGTGCAAAGCTGTGGCGTGGACCGCGTGGGCCGTCTGGCGTGATCGCCATGTCCGCGCCGCGCTTGAGCACCTGCACCGCCTCCAGTAGCGCGCGTGTGCCGCCGCGTGACGAGGAACCGCGCACGCCGAAAAACCCGAACGTGCCGACGATCCGCGCGATAATCTCACCGTCTTTATGCTCGCTGATCATCACGCCGGTCGGCTGGCGATGCGCCCAGAGAATGGGCAGCATCTGACCGTGCCAGAGGGTGAGCACGACGCGCGTTGCATCCGGTGCACGGTCAAGCAGCGCCTGGCGGCCGTACACCCGCACCCGCCAGGTCGCACCAAGGGCATAGAGCACCCACGTGCCGAGCCTGATCGCGATGCGCGTACGCCAATCAAGCGCCGCCGATGGGGTCATGCCGGTTTGGTCGCGACGAGGTCGAGGATCATCGCCGCGACACGCTCCGAGGCGCCGGGAGTTCCGAGCATGCCGCGCACTTCCGCGAGGTCCGCTTCCGCCCGCGCCCGCGTGGCGCTGTGGACATCGAGCAACGGAACGAGTGCCTTGGCGACACTGTCCGGCTGGAACGCATCC
>CANGXK010000080.1 GCA_947457715.1 Gemmatimonadota bacterium | reverse complement strand
GATGATGGCCTGGCCCGGCGCGGCGGTCGGTGGCCCGGCGATGGTCGATGGGCGGTAGGCACCGGCCTGCCAAGTCCACGCCAGATCGCTCATCCGACGCTGCGCGCCGACGACTCGCCGTCGGTCGCGAAGGCGGTCACCGCCTCGACCGCATCTTCGATCGAGACCAATCGGACCCGCGGCGTCGGGTAGACGGTCAGTTGGTCAAGCAGCTCCATGAAGCGTGGCCCGATGCCTGGGAATCCTTGCACGAGCACCATCGGCTTCTTCATCTTGACGGCGATGCAGAGTTCGGAGAGCGTGCCGACGTTTCCGCCGAGGGCGAGCACCACCGACGCACGACGGACGAGCGCGACCTGCCGCTCGATCAGGCCCCCGAAGCCGAACAGCATTTCGTCGCAGTTGTCAACGGGAGATCCGTCCGCGACGTGATCGTCGAGGTCGTTGCTGGGGCTGTACCCGACAACGTGCCCGCCGTGCGAACGGAAGCCGGCGGCCAAAGCATCCGGATACCCGCCACAAGCCCCCGTCAGCACGATCATGCGGCCGGCGGGCAGCAACGTGCCGAGCCTGCGAGCTGACTCGACCACGCCGGTGGAGTCGCCGGGCCGCGATGTTCCAAGCACTCCAAGGTGGATCGGGAACGTCACGCAGTTTTGCTCGCTATGCGAGCGGCTTGCCGAGGTCGCCGCAGCGCCTCGTAGGTGATGCCGCACCAAAACAAAGTGTTGGTGAAGAGCCGGTATCCCATGTCCGTCACCGCGAGCCTGCCGACCGCCGCGTCCTTCACAGGAGCGAGGAAATGCCGGACGACCGAGCGACGGGCATGGTTCCACACCCCTTCCTCGCGGCTCACGCGCTGAGCGCGGCCACGCCCGTGCATGAATTTCTGGATTGCGAGGCTGAACACGGTATCGCGGTTACAGTGCCTGACCCGCAGCGTGTCGCAGTAACCTATCCGGACGCCAGCCTGTTCCAGACGCCTGCCGAGTTCCTGTCCTTCGCCCGCGAACAAAAGGCCCTCGTCGAATGGGAAGGCCTTGGCCGTCTGCGTCGTCATGACCAGGTTGCGGGCGTCGATCACCCGCACTGTGTTCATTGTTCGGTCATGGTACGCGGTAAACCCCTGCTCGTAGTTTCTTGCCTCGAGCCGCGCCAGAACGTTGTGGGAGTTGCTGCAGAGGAAGGGCACTCCCTGTACCACAGCAGCAGGAGAAGCCCGACAGATGGTCTCCAACTGGCGGAGGTAGTCGTCCTCGGCGATAACGTCATCGTCCAGGAACGCGATCCAGGGCGTAGCGACGGCCGCGACCGCAGCGTTTCGCACGGCGGTCGCATGGCCGGCCGGCGCGGCGACGATCGTCACGGTGCCGCCAGCGGCCCGCCACAGGGCCATCGGGGCCTCATCGGCCGCCGGTGCACCGCCCACGCCGATGATGATCGTCGGCAGTCGGGAGTATCCAGAGACGTTCGCCGCCCGGCACAGGCTCCCGAGGAGAGGAGCAAGTGCCCCCGTCCCTCGTCCGGCCGGCACGAGAAGTGTTACGAGGTCTGCGAGATGGCCGGGGAACGACATCATGCGACGACTTCTGCTCTAAGCGACAACGGCGGCTTCGATCCGCGGAATTGACGCTCCCCGTCCGAGCAACCGAAGCAGCCGCCTTCTGAACCGGGCCGCAAAAAACTGTCGGCACGCGAACGGAACCGTTGCATCCCGCCAGAACATGTTGACCGAGATCGCGATGTCTTCATACCGGACTCCATGCCACCAGCCCGCGGGAAGGTAGAGCACTTCCCCGGGTTCGAGAACGTGGCGGTATGGCCGGAGTTGACCGTAGCGCGGAAAACGATCGACGTCCGGAGCCGACACGTCGATGGGGCTCCAGTTGAGAATACCGTCTGGATGCTCCGGCCACGGCACGTAGAGGTCCCGCTGATCCGACGGCGGGAAAACCAACCACTCCTTGCTCCCGTAAACCTGCGCGAAGAGGTTGTGCTCGGGATCGAGGTGCAGCGGCGACACCATGGCCTTGGGCCCGATCCAGAGCATGGGCCCCCTCACCAGTCGTCGACGCAGAAACGGCGGGGCGGAAAGCGGGATGCAGTCGTCCAGCGGCGTAAAGTCGTCGGCCAGATTGGGCGCACGCGTCAGCAGGTTTGACAGGAGGACGTAGACCCGCGGCCCATTTTCGTCGACGAGCGCCTGGATGAAATCCCTGAATTTGCCGCGAAGCCGCTGGCGGCTCTCGAAGGCCGCGAGCCTCGACACGACCGGCGTCCGCGGTTCAGCGACGTAATCACAGTCCAGAGCGCCGCAGCGGGCAGCCAGATAGTCGGGAGTCCACCGCTCAAGCGCCGGCCAGTGATCGATCATGCCGCGTATGATCAGCGGTAGTCGCCGACCGGCGAGCGTCGCCCGTAGCGCCGCCGGCGAAGCGCACTCACAGATCTCGATGGGCCGGTGCTGCATGATCGTGCGGTCCATCGCCCTCAACGTTGTGCGCCTCGTTCCGTCGACAGAACCTCCCGCGCGAAGGACTCTCCGGCTTCGGCCATCATAATGCCGGTGACGGTGCTGGGCAACTTCCTTGGACAACGGACGACCCTCGCGGCGTCTAGCTGCAGTGCGCTCACCGCGGCGCCCGAGCCGGGCCATACCGCTTGAGGCTCGGATGGCTGGCCGCCACGCGGAACGGTAACGAGACGGCCCACCACGCCGCGTAGGTCAGCGGAGAAACCGGCATCCGGCTTGCCGCCCAGCGCCTCGCTCTCCCCGCCGCGCCGCCGGACGCGAGGACGACCAGCGATTCGTCGAACGAGGGCAGGTCGCCGACAGCTGCGGCGAGTTCCGGAAATACCGTCTCGAGCGCGAGGATCGACAGAAAGATGCCAAGCACGCCTCGACATGCGGCCTGACATCCCTCCGCGTGGCGGCGCGCGAAGAAATCTTCCCACACGATGCCCGGAAGTTGTCGCAGCATCGCCAATAGATCGACGAAGGACTGCAGCCGGAGTCCACCGCGTTGAATGTCGGCGAACATGGACACCAACTCAAAAACGAGTTCGTCCTCGAGGGCAAGGATGGGCGTCTCTCGGCCACCGACGTTGAGCATCACGGCCCTGCGCAGCATGGCGGACGAGTCCACCCGGAAGCCGGGGACGCGCGACAGGCACCAATGGAGGTCGACCTTGAGATCATGTCGCTCGTAGTCGAATCCGTGGGAGAAGAGCGCAGACAGTCGCTCGCTGAAAAGCACCGTGGCGGTTCGCCGGAACCCCTCTTCCTCGAGGAGTCGGCCGGCGAGAGCCTGATCATGTTCGTGGACGAGTATATCGAGATCCCAGTAGCCGCGATTGGTGACACCACCGAACAGGCGTTCCCCCAGCGCTGCGCCCTTCAGCATCACGAGCGACACCCCCGCCTTCTCGAAACGGTCTGCGATACCGGCGAAGCCGGCGAGGCATCCGGCCGCGATCTCGGTCTGCCGGCTCACCGACGCAGCGATCTGATTCTGGATCGCAACAGGGAGCGAAGGCATCAGCGATTTCTCAACCTGTTGGCCGAGAAACGGGCCGAGCTTGTGCCGCTCGACGAGCATTGTGATGGCCTGAACATCGACGCGGACGGCGGCGTGCAGTCCGCGGTCTTCCCTCAGCGCATCGCCCAACGTCAGACAGAGGCTTCGCGGTGAGCAGCCGAGATCCCTCCATGGCCGGGATGGGCGGCGAACATTGGTCATGGTGCGGGGAGACGGTTTCAGGGTCATGGTGTCAAACGGCTCGCGGCGATACATACTTGTCCAGATTCCTACCCCTTTCGCCTCATTCGAAGCGCCCCATGATCGGATTCAGCCTCGTCGTGCCCTGCTACAACGATGCCGTCCGCCTGCGTCAGAGCGTCGAACGCCTCTGCGAAACCATGAACGCGACCGGACTGTCGTGGGAGTTCGTCTTCGTAGAGGACCATTCCCGCGACGAGACGGCAGCGGAACTGCGTCACTGCGTCGAATGGCTGCAGTCGCGTGGAATCGAGGTGTCGGCGACATACCTGGACCGCAATCACGGACATGGTGGTGCGATCAGCAGCGGTATCCGCGCGGCCCGCGGCGACATCGTGGGTTATATCGAATTGGACTTGCTCCTTGCCCAAGGGCTCGTACCGATGATCGAGCAGGTGCGTCGCGGCGACGCGGAGTTCGTGGTCGGCAGGCGAGTTTTTCGCAATCCCCTTACCGCCCCATTCCGGTTCTTGTCGTACTGGACCTACCGTCAGTATACCTCAGCCTGCCTCCGCTTGCCGGTGGCCGATCCAGAGTGCCGGCTAAAGGTGTTTCGCCGCACGCGGGTTCTTCCACTTCTGGACGCCGTGAAAGATCAGCATTGCTTCTGGGACACGGAGCTTCTGGACCGCGGCCGGAAAGCGGGGCTGGCGATCGCCGAGTGGCCGATCGTATTCGCCGCTGGCGGGCGGGAGAAGGGCGGGCCGTTGCTGCGTGCAGCAAGGGCTTATCGCCGGGCCATGAAGAACTACCGTGTCGCCATAGCGGTCGAAGGCGGTTCACGGCCGTAACGAACAGGACGCACAACGGGCTCTCCGACACCGGCAGGTCGCCGACGCACGGCTCACGAGCGCCTCCGACTAGATGGAGGTGGAGAGGTTCGGCGTGGCTGTCGGGGTGGTACTGCTGCGGGGCCTATGCGCTCAGTGATCGCACTGAGTGAGGCCGCGGCGTCCGGTTGCCGCACGTGCCTCCGCCAACAGATCACGCAGAGGCGCAGCGCACGCAGAGAAGCGCAGAGGGCACCGGCGTCGGTTCACAAGAGTGAACGCTTGTTGGCTTCTCTGCGGCCTCTGCGTCCTCTGCCACTCTGCGTCATCGGTTCAAGAGTCCGTCCAACCCGCGCGATAGGGGGCGGTCGTCATGGTGCCAATCTACGGGGGGTACGACAACGAGGGCTCTGTGTCGCCCCCCCCGCCCCATCACCCCACCGTCCACTTCGTGATCAGCCGCTGCCATGGGATCACCGCGGCCACCAGCGCCAGTGTGACCAGCGTGCCGAACAGCGCCTTTCTGGCCTTGGCGGCCGGGCCCGAGGCCTTCTTCACCAGCACGCCCGACACCGTGGCGGCGATCACCGCCAGCACCATCAGGAACGGGTGCTCGACCACCAGGCGGCGCAGCGCGGGATCCTTCATCGAGTCGCCCATCGAGCTGCGGGCGGCCGTCACCGCCGGACTCACGAACCAGAGGCCGAGACCGGCCAGCAGCTGCAAGTGCACCAACAACGTCAGCCGCCGCACCAGCCCCGTGTCGGCGTCCGACCACGTGGCGCTGCGACCGAGCGCCCGCACGATCACCAGGACGCCCACGAGGAGAACCGCCCAGGCCAGCAGGTTGTGCGCACTCAGCAAGATTCCGTACATCCGGTCACCCTTCCACGATTGAGATTTCAGGCGTCTGTTTCGATGTCCATCACTCCCGGAATGTTATCCTCCGGGTGGCCCGCGCGCGCTGTCGTTCTCACGCCTCTCCCCTCCATGTCACTGACACGCCGAAAAACAGGCAACGTGCTCGTGCTCCTCGTGGTGATCGCGCTCAATGGGCTCGCCGCCTCGGGCGCGATGAGCGGCGACTCGATCGGCGTGATCGCCAATCGCTACCGCTCGCTCTTCCTGCCCGCCGACTACGTGTTCGGCATCTGGAGCCTGATCTACCTGGGACTCATCGCCACGGCCGTCTATCAGGCGCTCCCGACGGCCGGGGCGGAGCGGGCGGTCCAGCGGCTCGGCATCTGGTGGGCTGTCACCGGCGCGCTGAACGTGGCGTGGATCTCGCTGTTTTCCTTCGGCCAGTTCGCGCTGGCGCTGCTGGTGATGGTGGTTTTCCTCGTCACCCTGGTGGCGATCGGCGAGCGCGTGCGCGGCGCCCATGGCGCCGACGGCCGTAGCGCCGATGGCCGTGGCCCTCACCGTGCCTCGCTGACCGAGCAGGCGTTCCTGGTGTGGCCCCAGGACATCTACCTCGCGTGGATCTCGGTGGCGCTGATCGCCAACAGCTTTCAGTTCGCCCACGCCGTGGGGTTCAGCGGCTTCGGCGTGGCCGAGTCGACGTGGGCGACCGCGATGATGCTGATCGCGACCGTGCTGGGCGTCGTGATGGCGTGGCGGCGCGGCAATTGGCTCTTTCCGCTCGTCGTGGCCTGGGCCGTGTACGGCATCGGCGCGCGCTACGCTGACATGCCCGCCATGGCCGACGCGGCACGGTGGCTGGTGCCGGCGGGCGTGGGGTCGGGCGCGCTTGCGTGGCTGGCGGGACGCCGCGCGCGCCGGTAGCGCCGCACTCGTCGACCGGCCGGCCGCCTTACTTGCCGGTGACCTTGGCCAGCGCGGCCTCGAAGGCCCGGCGCGCCGCGTCGTCACTGCTGATGCGCCTGGTGAACTCGCCGTAGCCCGACTCGGCGAGCCCCTGCGCCTTCAGCAACCGCTCCCGCTCCGCGCGGTACTTCTCGCGGAGTTCGGCCAGCACCTCAGGATTCTTATTCTTGGGCTCGGCATACTCGGCGTCCGCCCGCTCACGGAGGGTCGTGAGCGCGGTATGGGCACGGGCGAAGGGCATCATCGCCGCCACGCTGTCCGGGTGGGCCAGCGCGGTCGCCGACGGCGCGGTCGCCGGCGGAGGGGCCGTTTGTCCGTGGAGCGTGCCGGTGGTGCCCATCACGGCACAGCTGATCGCCAGCAGGGGAACGAGACAGCGCCGCACGGGAAACTCCGGGAACCGGGTGAGGGCGATCGGTATAAAACCGCTCACAAAAGCTCGGCCCGGCGGGACGGGGCGTCAACGGGCGGGCGCGAAAATGCGTTTTTGTCTTGCCATTCCGCGTTTCGCGCCCGAACGTTGGTCTGGAATTTTTCCCTCCCGCAGTTCCCTGCCGTAGTCCCCCCCGCATCATGAGGTCAGGCATGAAGGCGATCTCCGCACTGGCGGTCACGCTCTCATTCGCCGTCGCCCTTCCCGGCCATAGCGATTCTCGGCCAACCGATCCGCCCACCGCGCCTCGCGCTGTGGGGCATCCGGTCTTGCCCCGCCCCGCCGCGCGCCCCGCCGGCGCTCTCAAGACGCCGCCCGTGACGTGGATGGCGCCGGAAGAGCTCAACGGGGTGGTGAAGCAGTATTGCCAGAAGTGCCACAACCCGACGATGCGCCGCGGCAATCTCTCGCTGGCCGACTTCGATGTGGGCGCCCCTGACGCGAAGGCCGATGTCGCCGAAAAGGTCGTCGCCAAACTGCGCTCCGGCATGATGCCGCCGGTGGGATCGGCGCGCCCGCGTGCCGACACGCTCGATGCGCTCGTGACTTCGCTCGAGCGACAGCTCGACGCGAGCGCGTTCGCGCATCCGAACCCTGGCCGGCGCACATTCCAGCGGCTCAACCGCGCCGAGTATCGTGCGGCCGTCGCCGACTTGCTGAAGCTCGATGTGGATGCGAGCGCCTATCTGCCCCCGGACACGAAGAGCGACAACTTCGACAACATCGCCGATGTGCAGGCGCTCTCCCCCACGCTGCTCAGCGCGTATCTGCGCGCGGCGAGTGATCTGAGCCGGCTGGCCGTCGGGAACGCGGCGGCGAGCGCGGCCTCGAATACGTACACGATGCCGAAGATGGCGTCGCAGGTGGACCACGTGGAAGGCACGCCGTTCGGCACGCGCGGCGGCATGGCCGTGGTGCACACGTTCCCGGCCGACGGCGAGTACCGGTTCGACGTGAACTTCTTCCATGAAACGACGGGTGCGTTCGCCGGCGGTCTGGCCCGTGGAGAACAGATCGAGATTTCCGTCGATGGCGAGCGCGTCGCGTTGCTCGGCATCGACCGCTTCATGCACGCCTCCGATCCCAACGGCGTCGCCATGGGCAGTGATCGCGTGCGCGTCACGGCGGGCCCGCACAAAATCGCCGCCGCATTCGTGCCGCCGGCGTTTCAGGGCGTAGTGCAGGATCTCATCAGCCCACTCAAATATTCGCTGAACAGCACGTCGAATGCGGTGGCGTACGGATTCTCGCTGCTGCCGCACCTGCGCGAACTCACGGTGAACGGCCCCTACGCAGTGACCGGCGTGTCGGACACCCATGTCCGTCGGCACATCTTCAGCTGCCAACCGGCCACGGTGACGGCCGAACGCCCGTGTGCGCAGTCGAGTGTGAATCGCCTGGGGACCATGGCGTATCGCCGTCCGCTCACCGATGAAGACCGCGGCGGACTGATGTCGTTGTATGATGCCGGCCGCAAGGGCGGAAACTTCGAGACCGGCGTGCGCACGGCGCTCGAAGGGATTCTGGCCAGTCCCGACTTCGTGTTCCGTTTCGAACAGGCGCCGCGCGACGTCGTCGCCGGCACGAACTACAAGCTGCGCGACATCGACCTCGCGTCGCGGCTGTCCTTCTTTCTCTGGTCGGCGCCCCCCGACCAGGCGCTGATCACCGCCGCCACCCGCGGCACGCTGTCGCAGACAGCGGGGCTCGAGCGCGAGGTCCGGCGCATGCTCGGCGACCCGCGCGCGAAGGCGTTGTCCACGCGCTTCGCGGCGCAGTGGCTGCGCCTGCCCGATCTCGACATCGTGCAGCCTGACATCCGGCAGTATCCCGATTTCGACGAGCAGCTGCGCGGTGCAATGCGCCAGGAAACGGAGCTGTTCTTCGACGATCTCGTGCGCCGAGACCGGCCGTTGTTCGATCTCTATCGCGCCGACTACACGTTCGTGAACGAACGGCTCGCGCAGCACTACGACATCCCCAACGTGGTCGGACCCTCGTTCCGGCGGGTGAAGTATCCCGATGCCGGCCGGCGCGGGTTGTTGTCGCACGCCAGTGTTCTCACGCTGACCTCGCACGCCGGTCGCACGTCGGCGGTGGAACGCGGCAAGTGGGTGATGGAAGTGTTGCTGAACTCCCCGCCGCCACCGCCACCACCGGGTGTCCCTGATCTGGAAGCGACGCCCGGCAGCACGGAGGGGCGTCTGCTCACGGTGCGCGAGCGCATGGAGCAGCATCGCAAGAGCCCGGCCTGCGCGAGCTGCCACAAGATGATGGATCCGATCGGTCTCGCCAT
>CANGXK010000079.1 GCA_947457715.1 Gemmatimonadota bacterium | reverse complement strand
CAAGACCGGCGGCGTGCTTACGCTTTACAGCGCGCCGAGTTACGACATCAACAAGTTCGTGGGCGGTGTGTCAAACAGCTTTTACGAGAGCCTTCGCGTCGATCCACACCGGCCGCTGGTGAACCGCGCGATCACCGGCATGTACGCGCCGGCCTCAACCTGGAAGCTCGCCACCGCGGTGATCGGCATCGAGCGCGGACTGGTCACGATGGATACGCGGATGCCGCAGCCATGTGCGGGCGTGTACTACTACGGCCGTGCGTTCAAGTGCTGGGACAAGCACGGGCACGGCGATGTCACGCTGGCGCAAGCCATCGCGAAGTCGTGCGACGTGTACTTCTATCAACTCGGCCTCAAGATCGGCCTTACCAACCTGCTGGCGGGCGGTATTAATCTGGGCTTCGCCGACAAAACAGGGATCGATCTGCCCAGTGAGCGGAAGCCCACATGGTTTGCGAACACCTCGTACTTCGACCGCAAGTACGGTGCACGTGGCTGGAACAAGTCCGTGGTGCTGAGCTTGTCAATCGGGCAGGCGGACAACGCGCAGACGCCGGTAAACATGGCACGGTTCTACACCGCGCTCGCAACTGACGGCCGCGCGGCCACGCCACAGATCGTGTCTCGCGAGCCGGAGCGGAAACAGATCCTGAATCTCGACAAGGCGCAGTTGGCGGGTATCCAGCTGGCGCTGGCCGATGTGGTCGCTCGTGGCACCGCCGCTGGCGCGCAGATTCAGGGCCTCACGATCGCCGGCAAGACCGGTACGGCGCAGGTGAACGGCCAACTCGACAACGCGTGGTTTGTGGGATACGCGCCGGCCAATGACCCCACGATCGTGGTCGCGATCATCATCGAGGAGGGGCTGCATGGATCGACCGCAGCACGCATGGCCACCAAGTTGATGGAGCGGTATCTCAAGGCACGGTTGACGATGACCGCCATCGTCAGCGACTGAGGCAACGAGATCATGGCTGGTCGTTCCGTGTTGCGTCGGCAGAGTATCGACGTTCCGTTGCTCGTGATCGCGTTGCTGCTCACTGGCTTCGGTATCGCGATGGTGTTCTCTGCCGGCCAGATCGACAGCCCGACGCCGATCATCGAGAACGCGTGGAAGCGGCAACTCGGGTGGTTCGGCGCCGCGATGGTCGCGACGTGGGTCATCTCACGCGGTTCCGTGCGCCTCATCGAATGGACGGCGTGGCCTCTGTATGCTCTCAGTTGTACGCTCTTGCTGCTCGTGCTGTTTGTCGGAACCGGCGCCGGAACGGCGTCCAGTGTGAAGGGGTGGCTGAGTATTGGCGGAGTTCGTATCGGTCAACCGGCAGAGCTGGCGAAGCTGGCGACGACGCTGATGCTGGCGCGTGTGCTGGCGTCGCAACGCGAGTCGATTCGTTCGTTGGTCGATCTGTGGCGACCGCTGCTGGTGGTCGGCATTCCGTGGCTGCTGGTGATGGCGCAGCCCGACCTCGGGACGGGCATCGTCTTCATCGGCATCTGCTTTGCCATGCTCTTCTGGGCCGGTGTCGCGTGGCCGCTGTTGTTGCTGCTGGCCAGTCCGGGCATCAGTCTGGTGTTGGCGTTCAGTACAGGAATCTGGGGGGCATGGTTCCTCGTTCTGGTCGCGTTGGTGTTGTGGCACCGGCCCTATCTGCTTGAAGGGGTTCTCATCATTCTGATGAACGTCATCATGGGTGGCGTGGCGCCGATCTTGTGGGACAAGCTCAAGCCGTATCAGAAGAATCGTCTGCTCGTATTTCTCGATCCAAGCGTGGATCCCCAGGCCTCTGGGTATCACGTCACGCAGAGCAAAGTGGCGATTGGCTCGGGTGGCCTTTTCGGCAAGGGCTTCACCCTCGGCAGTCAGAAGCGGCTCAAATTCTTGCCGGAGCGCCACACGGACTTCATTTTTTCCGTGGTTGGTGAAGAGCTCGGCTTCATCGGGGTCAGCGCCGCGCTGGCGCTTTTTCTGGCGCTCTTTCTGCGCAGTACGCGGGTGGCCTCGCGTGCGAACGATGCGTTCCCGAGCTTGGTCGCGTTCGGACTGGTGTCCGCGTGGTTCGTGCACGTCATCGTGAACGTGGGGATGACGCTCAGCCTCATGCCCGTTACCGGCATCCCATTGCCATTTTTCAGCTATGGCGGCTCGTTCCTGCTGGTGAGTTGGACGGCGGTTGCTGTCCTGCTCCGAATTTCCGCCGAAGGACGCGGCGAGCCGAACGCTATCGGTCTCTGAATCGACCGGAGAGCGATTTCGGCAGAGCGCAAGGCCTAGCCTTCGAGGGCTGGACCGCCAACATTAGGAGTCTATGGCCTGGTTCCGGAAGGAAAAAAAGCCCCGACAGCCGCGACGCGAGCGCCTCGAGATTCCTCCCGATACGTGGGAGAAATGCGAGGCCTGTGGGCATACGGATATCCGCGACAAGTTCTTGCGGAATCTCAATGTCTGCCCCGCGTGCGATTTCCACCGCCGAGTGCGGGCATGGGATTACGCGGCGATGCTGCTCGACGAGGGCTCGACCGTCGAAGTGGGAAGCGAGCTGCGGTCCGTCGATCCGCTTGGCTTTCCTGATTATCCTGCCCGCCTCAAGCGAGCCCTCACGAACGCTGGCGACAGCGATGCGATCCTTACTGTAGCCGGCCTTCTCGAAGGGCTCCCCGTCGGCATCGGCATCATGGACTTCGCGTTCATGGGCGGCTCGATGGGTTCGGTGGTCGGCGAAAAGATCGCCCGTCTCGGACAGCGGTCGCTCGAGAAGAAGCATCCATTGGTCATCGTCTGTGCTTCCGGCGGCGCGCGCATGCAGGAGGGCATTCTCTCTCTCATGCAAATGGCGAAAACGTCGGCGGTGCTGTCGCAGCTGGCCGAACGTCGCATTCCATACATTTCGGTACTCACCAACCCGACGACGGGTGGGGTGAGCGCGAGCTTCGCCATGCTCGGTGATGCCATTCTCGCCGAGCCCGGCGCGGTGATCGGCTTCGCCGGTCCACGTGTCATCAAGCAGACGCTGGGGCAGGACCTGCCGGAAGGCTTCCAGACGGCGGAGTTTCTGCTCGAGAAGGGTATGGTCGATCAGGTCGTGCACCGGAAGGAGCTTCGCGACACACTCGCTCGGCTCATGCGGCATATGACTGGGCGCCCCGCGTCGGCGGGGCACGCGCAGGAAAGCTGACTTCGCACCCGCTAGCCCCTCCGTCTTCGACGGAGCGGGCCTCGATGACCGATTCGGCATATCACGACGCGCTCCGCCGCCTGTACGCGCGAACCGGCGGCGCGTGGCGGCTCGGGCTGGAGCGTGTCGCCGAGTTGCTGATGCTGCTCGGCAATCCGCAGCGTGCGTACCCGGTGTTCCATGTGGCGGGCACGAACGGCAAGGGGAGCACCGTTGCCACCCTTGATGCGTTGCTCCGCGGCTCCGGTCTTCGGGTGGGGCGGTACACGTCTCCGCACCTCGTGGATTTCGCCGAGCGCATCGTGGTGAACGGCGTGCCGATGCCGCATGAAGCGATTGCCACGTGGCTCGGCCGGTGGGAGCCGGCCATGACGCGCCTTGGCGCGACGTTCTTCGAGGCGACCACCGCGATGGCGCTTGACTGGTTTGCCGCGCAGCAGGTCGATGTGGCGATTGTGGAAGTCGGCCTGGGAGGCCGGCTCGACGCCACGAACACCGTGCAACCGCTGGCCGCTGCGGTGACGCAGATCGGCTACGATCACCTCGAGTTTCTGGGCGACACGCTGGAGTTGATCGCGGGTGAGAAGGCTGGGATTTATAAGCGTGGCGTGGCGGCGGTCATCGGCGAGGTGCGGCCGGAGATCCGTGCCCTGCTCACCGAACGAGCGGAAGCGGCCGGTGCGCATCCGGTGCTCGTGACCGGGCGTGACTGGCAGGTGGTGGATATCGTCGTCGGAAGTGCCGGTACCTCCTTCACGCTGGTCACGGCCGAGGGCGAGCAACGCCTGACCACCTCGCTCGTCGGCGAGTTTCAGGCGCACAACGCCAGCGTGGCCCTGGCGATGTTGCGCGGCGCTGGTGAGCCGTGGCAGGCGATCGCGCGGAATGCCGCCGCGCTGCTGCCAACTGTGCGGCTGTCAGGACGCTTTCATCGAGCCGACCCGTGGTTGTTCGATGTGGCCCACAACGCGGATGGCGCAGCGACGGTGGCGGCCAATCTGCTTGACGTGGGGGCACCGCGGCCGGTCAGTGCCGTCGTCTGCGTCCTGCGTGACAAGGATTGGCAGGGGATTCTGCTGGCCGTCGCACGGGTGGCCAGCCATATCGTGGTGACGATGGCCCCGACGGCTCCCGTCTCGCGCGCGTGGGATCTCGACGAGGTCACCACTTGGGCGGCGGCGGCGGGGCTGCCGGTACAGCGTGCCGACGATTTCGCTGTGGCGCTCGAGGTGGCTCGCGTGCGGGCCGCGACCGTGCTGGTGACGGGATCGTTCCATACCGTCGGCGATGCGATGGAACGGTTGCAGGTGGATCCGCTCGCTCGGTAGCTTTCACGGATGCCTCCAAAGCTCCTCCCGGGTTTCCGCGATTTCTATCCCGAGCAGTTTGCCGAGCGAGCCCACATCTTCGAGACCTGGCGCCGCGTCGTGCGGCGCTATGCGTTTCAGGAGTATGATGGGCCGCCGCTCGAACCGCTCGAGCTTTACACGCAGAAGAGTGGCGATGAGATCGTCACGCAGTTGTTCGACTTCGTCGATAAGGGCGGTCGGGCGGTGGCCCTGCGCCCGGAGATGACCCCGACCTTCGCGCGAATGGTGGGCGCGCGCGCGCAGGCGTTGCGAAAGCCCGTGCGGTGGTTCTCGATGCCGCAGCTCTTCCGCTACGAACGCACACAGAAGGGCCGTTTGCGGGAGCACTTTCAGCTTAACGTCGACATTGTTGGCGAGGTGGACGTGCTCGCCGACGCCGAGCTGCTGTCGATGGCCGTCGAGATCATGCGTGCCTTCGGACTGACGGCCACCGACGTGCGCGCCCGCGTGAGCGATCGCCGGTTGCTGAATGGCCTGCTCGAACATCTCGCGATCGACGAGCCGACGTGGCCGGCAGTCTATGCCGTCCTCGACAAGCTCGAGCGGCAGCCGCAGGAGATCTCGGCCGAGAAGCTCGCTGCGGCCGGCCTGCCGCCGGCGACGATCGAGGCCATCCTGGGATTCGCCACGCTCGACTTCGCGACGCTGCAGACGCTGTACGGGGCGGCGCCGCAGGTCGCACCGCACGTGGAGCGGTTTGCCCGGTATGTGGCGCACTGCGACGCCCTCGGCATCGCCGACTGGCTGCGCTTCGACCTCACGATCGTACGGGGGCTGGCGTACTACACGGGCATCGTCTTCGAACTCTTTGACGCGGTCGGGGAGTTCCGCGCCATCTGTGGCGGCGGACGTTACGACAATCTGCTCAGCTCCCTCGGCGGGACGGACCTGCCGGCGCTCGGTTTCGGCATGGGTGACGTCGTGCTGGGGGAGCTGCTCAAGGCGCGTGGCTTGATGCGCGTCGCCGTGCCGACGGTCGCGTTGTGGATCGCGCAGGCGCCCGACAGTGCAGCCTACCCGGCCACCATGCTGCAGACGGCGGCGCGCTTGCGCGCCGATGGCCACGCGGTCGAGTTCGCGTTGCGTGACCAGCGCGTGGAGAAGCAACTTGAGGCGGCCCGCAAGGCGGGCAGCCTCGCCACCATCGTGGTGGATACCACCGGTACGGTGCCGAGCTATCGCGCCCGCGCGGCCGGCGCGCAGGAAGAGATCGTCCAGACCCTTGACGCCCTGAGCACGTGGGCGTCGTCGACGTTGCATCGAACGGAAACTGCCCATGAGTGACGACAAGAAGCTGCCCACCCGCGCTGACAACTTCAGTGAGTGGTACAACGAGTTGGTCCTGCGCTCGGAACTCGCCGACTACTCGCCGGTGCGCGGATGCATGGTCATTCGGCCGCATGGCTACGGAATATGGGAGCGCATGCAGCGCGCGCTCGACGACATGTTCAAGGCCACGGGCCATGTGAATGCGTACTTTCCGCTGTTCATTCCGGAGAGCTTTCTCTCGAAGGAGGCGGAACACGTGGAAGGGTTCGCGCCCGAGTGCGCGGTCGTCACGATGGGTGGCGGCAAGCAACTCGAGGAGCGGCTCGTCGTACGCCCGACGTCGGAAACGATCATCTACTCGATGTTCGCCAAGTGGGTGCAGAGCTACCGCGATTTGCCGTTGCTGTACAATCAGTGGGCCAACGTCGTACGCTGGGAAATGCGCACGCGGCTGTTCTTGCGTACGATGGAATTCTTGTGGCAGGAAGGGCACACCGCGCACGCCACGCACGATGAAGCCGAGGAAGAGACACGTCGCATGCTGGGCGTGTATCGCGAGTTCATGGAAGGCTACATGGCCATGCCCGTGATCACCGGTCAGAAGACGCACTCCGAGAAGTTCGCCGGCGCGCTCCGCACGTATGCGTGCGAGGCGATGATGCAGGACAACAAAGCGCTGCAAGCCGGCACGTCGCACAACCTCGGACAGAACTTCGCGAAGGCGTTCGACCTCAGCTTCCAGAACGAGCAGGGCGAGCAGGCGTTCGCGTGGAACACCAGCTGGGGCGTGTCGACGCGCATGATCGGCGGACTCGTGATGACGCACGGTGACGACGCGGGGCTGCGCTTGCCGCCCAAGCTGACGCCGATTCAGATGGTGATTGTGCCGATCTGGAAGACCGAGGAGGAGCGGGCCGCCACGGTGGAGATGGCCAAGCGCATCGCCGATGATCTGGGCAGCTTCAAGCGCCCCGATCACGAGCGTATTCGTGTGCACGTCGACGACCGCATCGGAGTGAAGCCCGGCGCGAAGTACTATCACTGGGAGCTGCGTGGTATTCCGCTGCGTATGGAAATCGGCCCCCGCGACTTGGCGTCGAATACCGGCATGCTGGCGCGTCGCGACACGCGGGAGAAGCGTCCCATCAGCTTCGATACGCTGCGCACCGAACTGCCGGCTGTGCTCGACACGATTCAGGCGGACATGCTGGCCGCCGCCCGGGCCCGTGTGGAGGCGAACACGATCCGCGAGCGCATCAGCTACGGCAAGTTCAGGGAAGTGATGGAGGGCCCGGGTGCGTTCGTGTACGCCGGCTGGAACGGCGATCCCGCGGTGGAGCAGCAGGTCAAGGAAGAGACGAAGGCAACGATCCGCGTGATTCCCGACCCGGAGTATCGGTCCCCGGACGCGCCGACCACGTGCATGGTGACGGGCGAGCCGGCGAAGTACGAGGTCGTGTGGGCTCGCTCGTACTGAACGACACGGTGCCTACGTCGATGTCTTCGTCAGCGTCCAACCCGGCGTTTCCCCGGCGGGGCGGTGTCCTGCACGCGGAGCGGGTGCCCATTCCGGCCATCGCGGCGGCCGTGGGCACTCCCACGTACGTGTACTGCGCGAACACGATCCGTGCCCGCCTGCAGCGCCTCGAACAGGCGTTCGCGAGTGTGCCGCATCGCATCCACTTCGCGATGAAGGCGAACTCGAACCTCGCCGTGCTGCGGTTGCTGCATGACCTGGGGGCTGGCGTTGACATCGTTTCCGGCGGCGAACTGTTCCGCGCCCGAGAGGCCGGATTCACCGGCCGCGATGTGGTGTTCAGCGGCGTCGGCAAGACCGTGCGTGAAATCGAGCAGGCGCTCGAGGAGCGCGTCCTGCTGATCAACGTCGAGTCGGAGGCGGAGCTGGTCACGATCGACGCCGTCGCGGGCCGCCAGGGTGTCGTGGCGCCCGTCGCGATCCGGGTGAACCCCGAGGTGACCGTCGAGACGCCGCACGCGTATATCAAGACCGGCGAGAAGGGGCAGAAGTTCGGCATCCCGCGTGATGACGTGTCGCGGCTCGTCGCGATGGTGCACGAGCTGCCGCATGTGGCGCTGCGCGGCCTCGGCATGCACCTTGGCTCGCAAATCGGGAACGCCGATCCCATGCGCGATGCGCTGCCACGTCTGCTCTCGGCCATCGCCTCCGCCCGCGCCGATGGTCACGCCATCGCCTACATGGACGTCGGTGGCGGGTTGGCGGTGCCATATCACGCCGATGAGCGGGACGCCGACGTGGACGACTACGCGGCGATCGTGCTCGCTGCGGCGCGCGAGACCGGCCTGACGTTGCTGCTCGAACCGGGTCGGTTTCTGGTGGCCGAAGCCGGCGCGCTCATCACGGAAGTCCTCTACCGGAAACATGCCGCCGGCAAGGATTTCATCGTGACCGACGCCGGCATGAACGACCTTGTCCGGCCGGCGCTGTATCAGGCGTACCATCGCATCGACGCCGTGGAGTCGGTCGAGGGTACCGTCGTCGCCGATGTCGTCGGGCCGATCTGCGAATCGGGCGACTTCTACGCCAAGGACCGGCTGATGCCGGACGTCGCGGCAGGCGCCTTGCTCGCCGTGCAGACGGCGGGCGCGTACGGCTACACCATGTCGTCCAACTACAACTCCCGTCCGCGTCCCGCCGAGGTGATGGTGGACGGCGATCGGTTCGCCGTGATCACCGAGCGCGAACGCCTCGAAGACCTCGTGCGCCTCGAGCGTGCGCACCTCCAGTGGAGAACTGCCTGATGCGGATCGGCTTACTGTCGGATACCCATGACCGCGTTCCTGCCGTCCGGGAACTGCTCGATCAGATGATCGCCGGTGGTGTGTCGATCGTGATGCATGCCGGCGACTACTGCTCGCCATTCACGTTGCAGCCGTTCCATGATCTGTCGATGCCGCTGCTGGGCGTCTTCGGGCGCAACGACGGCGACCACGACGCGCTGCAGGCGGCGGCCAAGTCGGGATTCGGAGCGACCGAGCTTTATGAGTCGCCGCACAGCTTCGACCTCGGCGGCAAATCGGTGCTGCTGATCCACGATCTCGCCGACGTGCACCAGCGGTCCATCGATGGGCACGAAGTGGTGGTGCACGGCTTCACCCATATCCCCGAGATGAAGGCGCGTGGTGATTCGCTGCTCGTGAACCCAGGCGAAGGGTGCGGCTGGCTCCACGGTGCGCCGACGGGTGCAATTCTCGATCTCGACACGAAGGCCGTCGAGTTTCTCAAGCTTACCGGTCCGGAGTGGAAGTACTGATGAACAGCCGTATCCTGATCCTCGAT
>CANGXK010000078.1 GCA_947457715.1 Gemmatimonadota bacterium | reverse complement strand
GGTTGGCAGCCGAAGATCGCGACTTCATCGACCGCTGGCGGATGTCCGGCCGGAGGCTGGCAGCGTGCCCGGAGGCCATCGTCCGCCACGAGCACCGGAGCAGTCTACGGGGATTCCTGAAGCAGTATTTTACTTACGGTCGCGGAGCGTGGCGGTATCACCGCTTGCGGGCCAGGCGAGGCAGTGGAGTGATGGCAGAAGACTCCAAGCTACACCTGCAGCTGCGCCAACACGTGCAGGCGAATCTGACGGCACTTCCGCTAGGGATGCGCGTGAAAGTCCTCCTGCTGCTGTGCGCGTGGCAGGTGGCCAATGCGGCCGGCTTCTGCTGGCAGGCGGTCACTGAGGTGCTATTGAATCGACGTGCCGCTGCTTGAATGTCGCGAAAGTGCGGGCATTCCTCCGCACTCATCTTATGACCGCGGCCCTCCAACACACGCCATGTCGATCTTTGTCAAACAAGGCATTCGCTACCTGTTCGTACATATTCCCAAGACGGGCGGAACGTCGGTGGTGCACTCGTTGCGCGCGTTCGGATGGTTCGAGCCCCTGATCGTGCGAGCACAGCATGTGACGGAACTGCGATACCTCAAGGCGACGCCACAGCACTTTCACGCCGATTTGCTTGAGGCACTCTTTCGCTGGGAGGAAATCAACCTAGCGTTCGCGATATGCCGGCACCCCTTCGATCGGATGAAGTCGGAATACTATTGGCAACGCAATGACGATGTCGCCCCTGACAGCAGGCCTCGTGAATGGCTGGACGCGGTCCTGAACCAGTACGCTCAAGACCCGTACGTCTACGACAACCACTTGAGGCCCCAAGTGGAATTTGTTCCGGCCCATCGGGAAGTCCTCACCTTCAGGCTGGAGGAAGAGGGCGTTCGCAAGGCGCTAGATCGGGTGAACGCGCTGGCCCCCGCGTCGCGGTTTCAGCAATGGTCCTCGCGGACCTTTTCAGCCCGGTTGAATCGCTCCAAGCCGTCGCCGGAAGCAGAAGCGGATTTCAATGGACTCAGACGAGAGATTGAGGACTTCTATTCGCAAGACATGGCCCATTTCGGCTATTGAATGGGCCGGGTGAATGGGCTGGGGCCGCCCGGATGCCGAACAGCACTCACCGCTGGCCGCTTGGACGGCGGCTTTAGCACCAGCCGACGGAGATCGGCCAAGAGAAAATCGACAGGACGCCGCTGGTTCGCGTGGTGTTGGAGCGCGCTGTGGATTTGCACGCTCAGTCCTACGTGCCGAAATCGACTGGCAGATGACCGCCAGCTAACCACGGATCGGAAATCGTGCACGCCTACGCATCCTGCTTCAGGAACGTCACCGCCGCAGCCACACGCGCCAGCGAGTGCTCGCGTCCCACGTACAAGAGCACTTCAAAAATGCCCGGGCTCACCGTCTTACCCGTAAGCGCCACACGCAGCGGCTGAAAAATCTTGCCGCCGGAAATGCCTTTCTCCTCGGCCAGCTTCCGCAGCGCCTCTTCCATCGCGGCCGGCTCCCATGACTCCAGCGTGGCCAGTCGATCGTGCGTGGCCTGCAGGATCTCGCCGGTCACCGCCGCGTCACGCCACTGCTTGCCGATCGCCTCGGCCTCGTACTCCACGGTCTCGCCGAAGAACGTCGTGGCCAACTGCACGATCTCGTCGGTGAGTCGCGCCCGCACGCGCAGCAACTCCAGCACGCCGTGAAACCACTCCGGGCGTGACTCGAGGTCGGCCACCGTGGCGAGGCCCGCCTTCTCGAACAGCGGTGCCACCACGTGCGCGAGTTCGGCGATCGGAATGAGCGCCAGATGCTGTCCGTTCATCCACTCCAGCTTCTTCGTGTCGAAAATCGCCGCCTTGGCATGCAGGCCATGCACGCTGAAGCGCTCGATCAGCTCCGGCAGCTGCATCACTTCGATGTCCTCACCCGGCGACCAGCCGAGCAGGGCGAGGAAATTCAGCATCGCCTGCGGCAGAAAGCCCATGTGCTGATAGTCGCCCACGGCCGTCGCGCCATGACGCTTCGACAGCTTCTTGCCGTCGGCGCCGTGAATCATCGGTACATGCCCGAACTGCGGCACATCGGCACCCAGCGCGCGATACAACAGAATCTGCTTGGGCGTGTTCGAGATGTGATCGTCGCCGCGCATGACGAGCGTGATGCGCATGGCGATGTCGTCGCTCACCACCGCCATGTTGTATACCGGCGTCCCATCCGAGCGGAGGATGATGAAATCCTCGATGTCCTTGTTCGGAAAGGCGATACGCTCGTGCACGAGATCCGGCCACTCGGTGTAGCCATCGGGCACCTTGAAGCGGATCGCATACGGCTCGTGACGGGCGAGCTTTTCGGCAATCTCTGCCTCGCTCAGCATCGCGGTGTCCCGATCGAACCGGTACGACTCGCCGCGGGCCTCGGCTTCGTTGCGCAGCCGCTCCGTCTCCGCCTGCGGCGTGAAATCGCGGTACGCCGCGCCACTGTCGAGCAGGCGATGCGCATCGGCGTAATGCCGCTCCACGTTGGCGCCCTGGTACACGACCGCTTCATCCCACGTGAGGCCGAGCCACTCGAGGCCTTCGAAGATCGCGCGGGTGCTCTCGTCGGTGCTGCGGGCGCGATCGGTGTCTTCGATGCGCAGGAGGAAGTCGCCGTCGAACTTCTTGGCGTACAGCCAGTTGAACAGGGCAGTACGCGCGCCGCCGACATGGAGAAAGCCGGTCGGTGACGGGGCAAAGCGCACACGGGGGCGCTTCACGATGGACTCAGACGACGACATATATGCGGCAGACCGAAGAATCGGGAACGCAACAGGACTGGACAAAAAAACAGCGCGGGCCCGCCGATAGTGCAGCGGACCCGCGCAGCGGAGAGGGCGGGATTCGAACCCGCGATAGAGGTTGACCCCCTATGCCGGTTTAGCAAACCGGTGCCTTCAGCCTCTCGGCCACCCCTCCCAAGCTTGCCGACGGCGCCCGAGGGCAGCGGTGCAGGCCAGTTGTACTTCGTTGTGCTTCAGACCAGCAATCTCACCCGAAACGCGCCCGGGGTCAACCGGTCGCGGAACCCGAAAATCCGACGGAAATTGCAGAGGAACGCGTCAGCGCGCCCCTTGCACTACCGGAATGCGCCGTCCGTTTTTTGCAGGTTTCCAGACAATTCGGGAGTTCGTAATGGCGAACAAGACTGCCCTTACGACCCACTCTCACACGCGCATCGACCTGCCCGCCCACACGCGCGCGGCCATGGGGATGATCCTGAATGAGCGCCTCGCCGATGACCTCGACCTCGAGCGGCAGGCCAAGCAGGCGCACTGGAATATCCGTGGCGCCCGCTTCCAGCAGCTCCACGAGTTGTTCGATTCCACCGCCGCCCTCGCGTTTTGCGCCAACGCGGCGCGGGCCGACATCGAGGAAGCCTCGGCGGCTGATGACGCCATCACTGCCGATCTGCTCACGCGTATCACCAGCGAGACCGACAAGCAGCTCTGGTTCGTGGAATCGCACCTCGAACCAGAGCCCACGTAGTCCGCCCTATTTGCCGGCGGCCTTCAGCACTGAGTCGCGTTTCGCCTTGAACTCGGTGCCGGGCTTCCAGGTGGGCCACACGGTGCCGTTGGCCACGCGGTAGCCGACCTGGAGCAGTACCTGCGTGTCTTCCACCGCGCCGCTCAGGTCCCAGTCGGGCTTCACTTCGTCGCTCGGCTGGTGGTAATCGCGCGACGTGTATTCCTCGCGCTTCTTCATGCCGTAGGTGGAGTCCTTGCCCACGAAGTGCACGCCGGCTTCGGTGTACAGCGCGGGCACGCCCTGCTTGGCGAACTCGAAGTGGTCGGAGCGGTAGAAGAACCCCTTCTCCGGTTCCTGGTCTGCGGCGAGCACGCGACCGGCGGGGCCGACCACGTCGGCCAGCACATCATCGAGCGTGCTGTTACCGAGTCCGATCACGGTCACGTCTTTCGTGCGCCCCCACTGACTGAAGCCGTCCATGTTGATGTTGGCGAGCACGTTGGCCAACGGTACCGGCGAATTCGCGGCGAAGTACTTCGCGCCGATCAGTCCTTTCTCTTCAGCCGTGAGCGCGACGAACATGATCGAGCGCGCGGGCTTGGTGGGGAGGGCGCTGAATCCCTTCGCGATTTCCAGCAGCTGCGCGGTGCCGCTCGCGTTGTCGAGTGCGCCGTTGAAGATCTGATCGCCCTTGATGCTGGTGTCGCGACCCAGATGATCCCAGTGCGCGCTGTAGATCACGTACTCGTTCTTGCGCGTGGCGTCGCTGCCTTCGATCGTGGCCACGACGTTGCGTGATTCCACGCGGCGGGTGCTGTTGCTGATGTGGAGCTTGGCGGAGGCGCCGAGTGACACCGGCGTGAAATCCTTGCGGCGCGCGGCGGCTTTGAGCGCGGCGAAGTCTTTGCCCACCGCCTTCAGCAGTTCTTCGGCCTTGGGCTGCGTGATCCAGCCTTCCACTTTCGTGCGGCCCTTGTTGCCATCGGCAGTCGCGATGTCGAACTGCTCGAGGGCGGCGCTGCCGCTGAGCACTTCGAACGGATAGCCGGCCGGGCCCGTCTCGTGAATGATGAGCGCACCGGCGGCGCCCTTGGCCGTGGCGATCTCGTACTTGTAGGTCCAGCGACCGTAGTACGTCATCGCTTTCCCCTTGAACATGGTGCTGTCGAGTTTCGTGCTGTCGTTCGGATCGGGCACGGCCGGATCGTTCACCAGCATGACGAGCACTTTGCCCTTCACATCCACGTTCTTGTAGTCGTTCCATCCGTACTCTGGGGCATCGACGCCGTAGCCCACGAACACCATCTCGGCGTCGACATCGATCACCGGCACTTCGTGACGCGTGCGCGCGATGTAATCGGCGGGAAACGACAGCGGCATCACGCGCGAGCCGATGCGGAACGACGCTTCCGGCTTGCCGGTGATCCCGGCGAAGGTGGCCTTCTGCACGAAGGAGCCATCGGGCATGCCGCCCTTGAGTCCCATCGCGGCGAACTGCGACTGGAGATAGGCGACGGTCTTGTCTTCGCCCGGTGTGGCCGGCGCGCGACCTTCGAGCGAGTCGTCGCTGAGCGCCTTCGTGTGCGCCATCAGGCCGTCGGCAGTGATGGCGGCGAGCGCCGGCGCGAGAGCTGAGTCGGCGCTGGTGGCGCCGGCCGACGCGGGGGCTTTGTCGCCAGCGCACGCGGCGAACGAGGCGGTGATCGACAGTGTCAGCGCGATGGCGCCACGCCGTGAAGAACGAGTAGTGTGCATCCCTCAATCATGGCGTGCGCTGATTCCATCGTCCAGCACACGCCCCGGCGCGCCCTGCTACCAGTCGAGGCGCGTGATCTTACCGTTGCCTCCCACGACCCACGCTCGGGCTCCCACGGCGCTCACGCCCGTGGTGAGTGCATCCGTGAGGGTGCGCCAGGTCCGTGCGCCGTCGCTGGTGATGAACGCGCCGCCGTAGCTGGTCACCACGGCGGTCTCGCTGCCGGCGCCCGGCACCCACGCCACGCCCACCAGCGCGCCGGGCAGGGGCGGACGGGTGCGGAGCTCCCAGGTGCGTCCGGCGTCGGTGGTGATGCCAACCACGGCGGTCGAGGAGTCGGTGCGCAGGCGATTGATGTCGGCGGCTACGGCCATGCCATACTGGCCGTCCTTGAACGCGAGCCCGGTGAGACCGGCCACGGTGCCGCGGGTGAACGGCGTATTCTCCACGTCCCACGTGCTGCCTCCATCACGACTGCGCAGCAGGCGCGCGCCGGGCGAGCCGGTGGCGATGAACACGGTGTTCGGGTCTCCGTGCACCACGCACAGGCCGCTGGCCGCGAAGGCGCCTTCGCCGGGCAAGGGGGCCGGCACGGCCGACGGGGCCAGCAGTTTCCACGACGCCCCGTCGTTCCCGGTGTGCAGGATGTTCGTGCGTCCGCCCGACGCATCGCTGAAGGCGACGCCGGTGCGACCGCGCCCGTTGCCGAACGAGAAGCAGTCGTAGAACGCCGCGGTGTCCGCATTCACGAACTGCAACGCCCAACTCGCGCCGCCGTTGGTGGTGCGATAAATCCGCGACCTGGGGCCGCTGCCAGCCGACATGACCCAGGCGGTATCGGCGTCGATGGCGTGCACATCGCGAAACTCGAGCGAGTCGCCGCTGGCCGTCGGGCGCGCTTCCCAGCGGTCTCCCCCGTCGATCGACCGCAGTACCACGCCGCCATGCCCCGACGCCCACACCACGCGCTCGGAGACCGCGTGCACCGCTTGCAGCAGTTTGGGCGTACCGCTGGTCTGCTCGGTGATCCGAACGGCAGGGGCCAGCGTGGGAGCCAACGAGGGAGTCTGTGCGCCCATGGCAGGCGGGAGCGCCACGGTGCTCAGCAGCGACGGGAGCCAGCCCATCAGGACAAGGCGCCAACGGGACGAACCACGGGGACGACGCGAAGAATTTGCCATGCGGAAGAAGCTACCTGCGCAATCGCCGGGCGAAATCCCTAGCGAAAGAGGGGCATCGCTGATTCTCTTCGTAGTAATGTTCCAGGTCACCGGGATCGTTTCGGTCCCGCGACGTGCCCCTCCAGCCTTCTGACGATGCTTCAGCTCCGCTCCTTTCGTCGCGGGATTGTCGCGACCCGCCTGCTTCTCGGCGCCGCGCTCGTCGTCGGCATTACCGCCTGTAGCGATCGCGATGACGATGCGGTGACCGCGCCGGTCATCAACACCAACACGGTCTCCGTCACGCCGCGCGTGTCGAGTCTCCGCGTCGGTCAGACGCAGCAACTCGCGGCGATTCTGGTCGACAAGACTGGCGCCACCGTCTCGGCGGGTGCCGTTACGTGGACGTCGGCCGAGCCGACGATCGCCACGGTGTCTGCGAGTGGCCTCGTCACCATGCTCACGACCGGCAGCACGGCCATTCAGGCCACGATCGGTGGCGTGACGGGCATTGCCTCGATCCAGGGCGTGGCGTCGGTGGCGTCGATTTCCGTTTCGGCGCTTACCCGTGCGGTCGCCGTGGGCGAGCAGGTGCCGTTGTCGTTTCGCACGCTCGATGGCGCGGGCAACACGCTCGTCGCTCGCGCGGTGACCTGGAGCTCCTCGGCCCCGGCGGTTGCATCGGTGAGCGCGGACGGCGTGATCGCGGGCATCGCGCCCGGCGCTACCGTCATCACGGCCACCAGCGAAGGACGCACGGCGACGGTGAACGCGGTGGTAGAAGCACTCGAACCGGTCAACACCGTCACGCTGACGCCGACCACGCAGACGCTGGCGGCCGGTAGCACGCAGCAACTCGTCGCGACACTGCGCGACGCCAATAACACCGTGCTCGCCAACCGCCCCGTCGCTTGGGCGTCGTCGTCGGCCGCTACCGGGTCGGTGTCGTCCACCGGGCTCGTGTCAGCGCTCGTGCCGGGCACGTTCACCGTCACCGCGACGTCGGAACGGAAGTCGGGCAGCCTGACCTTCAACCCGCTGCTGAACAATTCGCCGCTCACGATCGCGGGTCCGCTCAACTCGGCCTACAGCTGGTTCATCACGGTGCCGGCCGGCGCGACCGGTATCACCGTCACGCTCGCTGGTGCGGGTTCGCAGGACCCCGACCTCGAAGTGTACCGGCCCGGCTCGACCACGGCCGCCTGCGTCTCTGAGGCGGCTGGCCCGACCGAGTCGTGCGCCATCACGACCACCGTGTCCGCTGGCGCCTGGCGCGTGCGCGTGGTCGGTTACACGGTGTACTCGGGCGTCACGCTGCGCGCGGTCGTCACGCCGTAATTCGCTTCCGTACGCCAGACGCCCGCGATCGGCTTACCGATCACGGGCGTCTTTTCTTGTAGGGTACGGCGTAGGTGAGATTCGAACTCACGGAACCCTTTCGGGTTCGGCGGTTTTCAAGACCGCTGCCTTAAACCACTCGGCCACCACGCCTTCGGGTCGCGCGACGCGTTCGCCGCACGCCAGAAAGAAGAAAATGGCGAGAGCCCTGCGCGGGCAACCCCCGGCGTGCCTCCAATGCAATCGGATGCGCCTGCACCCGGTGCAATTTCAGGCTGGCGCGATATCGTTCGTGCACGATTGAACGGCCCGACCTCCAACGTCCGCGAGTGCCTTGTCATGCCTGAGCTCCGCAAGCCGTACCTGCTGTACCTTGGCGACTCTACCCAGCCCACCGACGCCAAGACCGCCTGCGGCTTGCGCGACTGGTGCCCGGATGACGTGATCGGCGAGTGGAGTCTGCCGCAGGCCACGGTCAGCGTGGGGCTCACGCGCCTCTCCCCCGCCGATGCCGCGGCACGCGGGGCAGGCAGCCTGGTGATCGGGATCGCCTCGGTGGGCGGACGTGTGCCCGACAGCTGGCTCCCCGATCTTGAAGCGGCGATCGCCAGCGGGCTCGATCTCGTGAGCGGCATGCACACCCGCCTGTCGTCGTTCCCGAGCCTGGTGGCGGCCGCACAGCAGCACGGCGTGCGCCTGATGGACGTGCGGCACGGCGATCGTACGTTCCCCGCCGGCACTGGTACCAAGCGCACGGGCATGCGGGTGGCCACCGTGGGCACCGACTGCGCCCTCGGCAAGAAGTACACGGCGTTGTCGCTCACCAATGCGCTGCGTGCACGGGGCGCCAAGGCCACGTTCCGCGCCACGGGGCAGACAGGCATCATGATCGCCGGCCAAGGCATTGCGATCGATGCCGTGGTGGCCGACTTCATCGCCGGTGCGGCCGAGGTGTTGTCACCCGATAACGCGCCCGATCACTGGGACGTGATTGAAGGGCAGGGCTCGTTGTTTCATCCGGCGTACGCGGGCGTTACGCTCGGTTTGCTGCACGGCTCGCAGCCCGACTGCATCGTGCTTTGTCACGATCCGTCGCGGCTAACGATCGAGTACCGCCCGGATCATCCGATCCCGCCGCTGGCCGATGCGGTGGCGCAGTATCTCACGGCCGCGCGCATCACGAACCGCAACGTGCGGTTGGCGGGGGTGAGCATCAACTCGTCTTCGCTGTCTGACGAGGCGTGGCAGGACTACGCACAGCGTGTTGGTGCGGAACTCGGGGTGCCCGTGTGCGATCCGATGCGCGGCGGGCTCGAGGCGATTGCGGCGTCGGTGTTGTCGACGTGAATCGCTGAACCGAAAACGCGGAGTCGCAGAGAGCGCAGAGGCGCAGAGAACAAAT
>CANGXK010000077.1 GCA_947457715.1 Gemmatimonadota bacterium | reverse complement strand
GTGTAGACGCTCTCGAGGTTCGCCATGTGCCGCATCGCGCTGTACTCGGCGAGGATCCCGTTGCCGCCAAGCAAGCGACGGGCTTCGCGGGCAATATCGGTCGCGATGCTCACGTTGTTCCGCTTGGCGAGTGACACCTGGGTGGGCGTGAAGTTGCCGGCATCCTTGAGGCGTCCCAAGTGCAGCGACACCAGCTGCGCCTTCGTGAGTTCGGTGAGCATGTCGGCCAGACGTACCTGCTGAATCTGGAAGCCGCCGATGGGCTTGTCGAACATCACGCGCGTCTTCGCGTAGGACACCGCTTCCTCGAAGCAGGCCATGGCGGCGCCGAGCACGCCCCACGAGATGCCGTAGCGCGCCTGCGTGAGACACATCAGCGGACTCTTGAGCCCCTTCGATTCCGGCAGAATCGCATCAGCCGGGACATGCACATCGGTGAGCACCAATTCCGACGTGTGGCTAGCCCGGAGCGAAAGCTTGCCATGCTGATCCTTGGCATGGAAGCCCGGCAGCGACGTATCGACGACGAAGCCGCGGATGCTGCTGTCGTCGGTGCTGTCACCGGTCTTGGCCCATATGATGGCGACGTGCGCCTTGGATCCATTGGTGATCCACATCTTGCCGCCATTGATGATCCAGCTGCCGTCGGGCTGCTGCTTGGCGCGGGTGATCATCCCCGATGGATTCGACCCGTAGTCGGCTTCGGTGAGACCGAAGCAGCCGATCATCTCGGCCTTCGCCAGCTTGGGCAGGTAGTGCTGCTTCTGGGCTTCCGATCCAAAGGCGAAGATCGGATACATGACCAGCGCGCCCTGTACCGAGGCGAACGACCGGATCCCGGAGTCACCGCGCTCGAGCTCCTGCATGATCAGGCCGTAGGCGACGCTGGACAGACCGGCGCAGCCGTACTCCTCGGGAAGGTTCGCCCCCAGTACGCCGAGTTCGGCCATTTCGGCCACGAGCTCATCAGGGAAGCGGCCCTGCACGTAGCACTCGCCGATGATCGGCAGCACGCGTTCGTCGACGAACTTGCGGATGGTATCTCGGATCGAGCGCTCTTCTTCGGTGAGCGCGGCGTCGATGTTGAACAGATCGGCGGCGTGCGCCTTCAGCTCGACGGAGGGCAGCGCAGGGATCGCGCTCGCGGAAAGCAGGTTACTGGCCATAGCGGGAGCCTGTCAGCAGAAGAAACGGAGAACCAGACAGAAAAATTGGTGAACGGCACGGCAAGACGGAACCGCCATGAGGCAGATGGCTTACCCGGCGGCTTTGCGTCGCCTCTCGAGCGGCACGACATCACGGCGCGCGGCGGGGGTGATACCCACGTCGCGCGCCTTTTGCCGGAAGGCCGATCCGTGGTCCACCGGCTGCCCGGTCTCGTGCTGCCACTGGTGTACCATCTCGTGCAGCAGCGTGTGCATGGCTTCGCGCCAGCCATGACGCGTGATGTGCGTCCGCGACATCACGATCTCCGGCGGCACATGGCGCGATCCCGGATCGTAGTGGCCGAGCCGGGTGGCCATGCGCCCCGACAATCGCAGGGGAATCGCGGAGAGCGCACCGTCGAACCACCTCGTGTTGAGTTCGCGATGGGCTTCCATGAGTTGCGCGAGCATCGCCACGTCACCCGGTCGCGCCGGCTCCTGACGGCGGACCGACGGTCCGCGCTCCACATCGAAGGCCAAAATGGCTTCGCGCGCCGTCGTGCGCTCGGCCTTGTTGCGCGCCGTGGCGAACGCCACGATCGCCCGCAGCACCGATTCCGGCGCCTCGGCATACCCTTCGTGAATGCGCAGTGTGCGGCCAATCAAGGAGACCATCACGGTACGCGTGCGCATGAGCACCAAGGCATCCACGCCGCGAAGCCCGAGATCTTCGAGGCGCGAGAAGAGCACGGCGGTGCGGGCGCGCACGGCGGTGCGACCGCGAGACGGACGAGTGTCATCCGCCACCGGCTTCGACGGCAGCGGTACGAACGCCGGGGTGAGCACCGGCGAGAACACCTGGGCGAACAGTTGCGACACGGCCGTCGTCACGGACTGCGTGAATGACGGCGCCGAGAGCGAGGGCGAAGGCTGCGCCGGTGCCGCCACCGCCTCGGGCGAGGCCGCGGACACCGGTGGCACTGTCGCCAACGACACTGCGGACACGGCCGGAGCCGCGTCGAAAAAATCGAAACCCAATTGCATGTGCCGGCTGCTCATCGACGCGGAAGATGCGCCCGCTACTGGGGTCCGCGCAACGCTGCCGCCAGATCGGCCAGCGCCTGCAGCTGGTCACCCACGATGTCATGACCGACACCCGGATAGATCCGGAGGTCGACAGCGGCCCCGAGTGTCCGGAATCGCTCCGCCGACGACCGGACGACGGCTTCGGGGATGTGCACATCCGCATCGCCGCACGCCAGCAGGACCGGTGTGCCCTCCAGCGACCCCACGTCGTGCCGGGGGACAGCCGGGTCCCCGATCAACGCACCGGCAAAGGCGGCCACGCCACCGAAGCGGGCGCGGGCCTCCGCCGCGTTCGCGGCATACTCGAGGACCAGGCATGCCCCCTGCGAGAAGCCCACGAGGAGAATGCGCGCTGTTGGAATGCCGGCAGTCTGCACCCGATCGACCGCGGCGTCGACGGACGTGAGGGCACTGCCGAGCCACGGCTCGTTCTCGGCGCGCGGCGAGAGGAAGCGATTGGGATACCAGCTCTGGTCGGCGGCCACGAGCGCGATCAGCGCGGCGTCGGTCGCCCGCGCCGCGCGGGCGATGGGGAGCATGCCCGCGGCGGTACCGCCCCGTCCGTGCACGAGAATGAGGGCGAAACCGGCGTCGGCGAGGGGGGCACCTCCGACGAGCGGCTCCAGCCCCGCATGAGGACCGTGTTTTGCGCCAGGTCCGAATCCCGCTGCTGTTGACATTCGCCCTCTCCCGCCCGTTTGCCGGGCCGCGGCTATCTTTGATGTGTCGTGCAATCGATCCTGATGGCGACGCCGACGTAACCGTACCCGCGGATCGCGCCGTCGACTCCTATCTTACTCACGTGCCCGCCTCCGCCCGACGCCCCCCGGTCTCCGCCCCGCCACCGCTGCGTGACGAGGGCCTCTTCGCCTACCTGCAGCGGACCGCCGGGGGCTTCGACCGCACCCGTTACCTGCAGCTGCTCGGCGCGGCGAATCCGTACAAGGAAGGCGATGACGCGATCGGCGTGGTGGCGCCCAACGAGCAGGCGCGGACAGCGGCCCGCACGATGCTGGCCGCGACGCGCCTTGCCGACATCGACGCTCACCCTGTAATCGACGACGACCTCGGCGCGCTGCTCCGCGCCCACGTCGACGCCGCGGCGCAGCGGCAGAGCGCCCCATGGACCGTCGGCCAACTGCGTGACGTGCTGCTGACGCAGGATGGCACATCGATCGCCGCGATCGCGCGCGGGCTGTCGAGCGATGTGATCGGCTGTGTGGTGAAGCTCATGAGCGACGACGAACTGCGTGCCGTGAGCGGCCGGTTGCACGTGCGGCTGCCCGGAAGCCAGATCGGCGCCGAGGGGTTTCTGGGGGCCCGCGTACAGCCCAACTCCCCGACCGATCACCCCGACGACATCCGCTGGCAGGTGTTCGATGCGTGGGCCTACGGCGTGGGCGACGTGCTCTTGGGCACGAATCCCGTTTCGAGCGAGCCGGCACAGGTGGCGCGGGTGGAGCAGACGCTGCAGGAGGTGCTGTCGGTGTTCGCCCTTACCGATGTGCTCCCGCACTGCGTGCTGGCGCACATCGACGTGCAGGCGGAGGTCGAGGCGCAGTACCCCGGCCGTACGGCACTGTGGTTTCAGAGCCTCGCCGGCAGCGATGCGGCGAACCGGACCTTCGACGTCACCGTGGCGGGGATGCTGGCGCACGCCGATACGCGAACCGGGCGCTTCGGCCTCTACCTCGAGACCGGACAGGGGGCGGACTTTACCAACGGCCACGGGCAAGGCGCCGACATGGTATTGCACGAGTCCCGGAAGTACGGATTTGTGCGGGCGCTCACGGCACGCGTGGCGGCCGCGCAAGCGCGCAGTGGGAGCGCCCCGGCTCCGTGGGTGCACGTCAATGACGTGGCTGGCTTCATCGGCCCCGAGGTGTTCCGCAGCCGCGAGCAACTGGTGCGCTGCTGCCTGGAAGATCTGCTCATGGGGAAGCTGCACGGCCTCACCATCGGTCTCGACGTGTGCGCCACGTTGCACATGGACATCGGGCCGGCCGATCTCGACTGGTGCCTCGAGCAGATCATGCCGGCCAGCCCGGCGTACCTGATGGCGCTGCCCACGAAGGTCGATCCCATGCTCGGGTACCTCACCACCGGCTTTCAGGACCACGTGCGCCTGCGCGCGCAGTTCGGGCGTCGCATCAATGCCCCGATGCAGGCATTCTTCGAATCGATCGGCGTGCTTGATGCGCTGGGGGCACCCGGCCCGCACTTTGGCGATCCCGTGCACGTGTATCTGGCCTACTGCCGACGTGGCGGCGACACCCGCTCTGACGAGGCGCTCCGTACGGAAGGCACGGCCGCGATCGCCGCCGTACGCGCCCGCGGCGTATTTCTGGCCACCGGCCATGGTGCGCAGCCGCACGATCTCGAGCCCGCGCTGGCTGATGCGATCCACACCCTGTGCACCGAGTCGCGCCGGGCCTTCCACGCGACGTTGCCACCGGCGTTCGTTGCCACGATTCCCCACGCGTTCCCGGTGCAGACGCGCTCCGCCGACCGCGACAGCTTTCTCCGCCACCCGACATCAGGCGAAGTCCTGTCGGCCGCATCGATCGCGACGCTGCAGGCACTGGCGGCGGAGCGCGATGGCACCATCGACGCGCAGATCGTGGTGTCCGATGGACTCAATGCGCTGGCCATCCGCCAGCCCGGGCACCTGCTCCCCTTTCTCGGCGCGCTGCGCGAAGCGTTGACGACGCACGGCTGGTGCGTGGCTCCCGAGCACGTGGTGATCACGTCGGGACGCGTACGCGCCGGCTACATGGCCGGGGAACAACTGTTTGCCGGACAGCACGGCCCCCGGACACTGTTGCACATCGTGGGCGAGCGCCCGGGCACGGGGCACCACACGTTTTCCGTGTATATCAGCAAGGCCGACGGCACACGATGGTCCGTGCCGGGCGCCATCGATCACGATCTCACACGCGTGGTATCCGGCATCGCGCACACGGCGCTGGCACCGCTGGATGCGGTACACCACGTGTGCCGCATCCTCGGCCCACGCGACTGACCGGCATCAGGCGCGCGATGTGCCGCGTGGCATCCTCGCCTGTATGCCCACCGGCACGAACGCACCGCCGTCGTAGGCCCACGCCTGCACGGTCACCGTCGTCGCGTCGGCCTCGATCACGTTGAGCGCGCTCGGCCGGTGGCCGCGCATCCGACTGGAGAGTGTGTTGGCGGCGCTGACCAGAAAGCGACCGCCGATGCGCTCCACCAATTCGGCGCGCTCCTCGTGATCGTGCCCGGTACATACGACTTCGACGCCCAGGGCGGCAATCGCGTCGAGCGCGGCAAGAGGACGTTTGAGTCCCCAGCGGTTGGACAACCGGCCCCGCACGACGTTGTGGTGCACCACCAGCAGGCGGAGGTCGCCCGGCGCGGCCCCGGCGAGCGCCCGGCCGGCCGACGCGAACTGTGCCGGCACGAGGCCTCCCTTCACACGCCAGTCGCGCGGATACCACGTGACCGCCTGCGGCAGCATTCCCGCCGCAGAGTTGAGCCCGACCATGCACACCCCCGGCACGCACACCACGGGTTCGAGCGTGTCGTTGATATGCGCGCGATAGCGTTCGTGCAGCCGACTGGCGTCCCCCCACCCGAACGGGGCATGCCACCACGCCGTGTCGTGGTTGCCCGGGACCTCGATGGTGGGCGCCAAGGCGCGAAAGCGCTCGAGAATCCCCCGTGCCTGCTCGAACTCGCGCACGCGCGCGCGCTGCGAGAAATCTCCCGAGATCACGATGGCGTCAAACCGCGACGCAGCCGCGACCTCGAGGGCGGCGCCCACGTGCCCGGCCACGAAGGGGTGGCCGCAATGAATGTCCGAGATGTGCAAGACCCGCACGGGCGCCGCACTCACCACGGCGCCTGTCGCATCGCCCGGCCCGCGCTCACCCAAGGCGCGCGATCACGGCGTCAGTGAACTCGTCGGTGGTCGACGTGCCGCCCAAATCGCGCGTCAGCACGGCCCCGTCACGAATGGTGCCTTCGAAGGCGTGGCGGATATGCTCGGCACGTCCACGATCGCCGATGTGGTCGAGCATCATGCACGCCGCCAAGACCAGGGCGCCGGGGTTCGCGATGTTTTTGCCGGCGATATCCGGCGCCGTGCCATGGACCGCTTCGAAGATCGCGGCGGTGGTGCCGAAGTTCGCCCCCGGCGCGAGACCGAGTCCGCCCACCAAGCCGGAGATTTCGTCGGAGAGAATGTCCCCGAAGAGGTTCGTGGTAACCACCACATCAAACTGCTCGGGACGCATGACAAGATGCATCGCCATCGCGTCGATGATGCGCTCTTCGAACTGCACGCGCCCTTCGTATTCCCGGGCGATCATGCGCCCGACATCAAGGAACAGCCCCTGCGAGAACTTCAGGATGTTCGCCTTGTGGACGAGCGTGACCTTCTTGCGGTTGTTCGCCAGCGCGTACTCGAAGGCGTACCGCACGATGCGCTCCGACCCGTACCGCGTGATGATCGCCACCGACTCGGCGGCCGCTTTCGGATCGTCGCCGATCTTTACGTAATGCTCAACGCCGATGTACAGCCCTTCGGTGTTTTCGCGCACCAGCACGATATCGACGTTGTCAAAGCGACCGGGCACAATCGTGTACGCCGGGCGGACGTTGGCGTAGAGGTCGAACGTCTTCCGCAGGGAGACGTTGATGGAACGAAAGCCCTCGCCGACCGGCGTCTCCAGCGGGCCTTTGAGGGCCACGCGCGTGCGCTTGATCGAATCGAGGGTGGCGTCAGGGATGGGATCGTTCCAGCGCGCCACGCCGGCCATTCCGGCGACCTGCCGGTCCCATTCGACATCGGCGCCGGCGGCCGCCAGGATGCGAACGGTCGCCTCGGCGATAGACGGCCCGATGCCGTCCCCAGGGATGAGCGTTACAGGAGTAGCCATACCAAACAAGATCGTCTGGCGCGCACAGGGAGTGAAGTCGCGTGTGGGAAAGGCGCAAATCGGGCGACGCTACGTCCAATCCAGAGTACGCCCTGTCCCATTGTCCCGGATTTCGCGCCGCTCTTCTATTGACAGCAGCCGGTGTCAGAGCGTAAACCGTATGCTATGCCTTCCCCCTCGCCTACCTCCCGCCTGCTCAAACAGGTCCCGTGGATCGCCCTCGCCGTGCTCGGCGCCGGTGCCATCGCCACGATCGCCCTGAACAAGGGTGAGACGATCAGTGCCGCGTGGTTGCTTACCGCGGCCGTCTGCACGTACCTCATCGCGTACCGCTTCTACAGCCGGTTCATCGCCGCGGACATCTTCGGCCTGGACGCCACGCGGTCGACCCCGGCCGAGCGGCTCGATGACGGTCGCGACTACGTACCGACGAACAAGTGGATCGTGTTCGGCCACCATTTCGCGGCCATCGCCGGCCCCGGCCCGCTGGTCGGCCCGACGTTGGCCGCCCAGTTCGGCTTTCTCCCCGGCGCCCTGTGGATTCTGGTGGGCGTCGTGCTGGGCGGAGCGGTACAGGACTTCGTGATCCTGTGCGCGTCGATCCGTCGTGACGGCAAGTCGTTGGGACAGATGGCCAAAGAGGAAATCGGGACCGTTGCCGGCGCCACGGCGCTGGTCTCGATCCTTGGCATCATGATCATCCTGATCTCGGTGCTGGCGTTGGTGGTGGTGAACGCGCTCCGCGATAGCCCGTGGGGCACGGTCACGATCGGCCTGTCGATTCCGATCGCCATGCTGATGGGTGTGTACCTGCGCTGGATCCGCCCGGGCCGCGTCCTCGAGGCGACGGCGGGCGGCCTGATCCTGCTGTTCCTCTCGCTGTACGCGGGCAAGTGGGTGTCGGAGTCGGCGGTCTGGGCGCCGGTGTTCACCCTCAGCGGCGTAACGCTGTCGCTGTCGATCATGGTGTACGGCTTCTTCGCGTCGGTGCTGCCGGTGTGGATGCTGCTGGCACCGCGTGACTACCTGTCGGCGTTCGTGAAGATCGGCGTGGTGCTGGCGCTTGGCGTCGGCATCATCGTGGTGATGCCGGACATGGAGATGCCGCCGGTCACGAAGTTCATCGACGGCACCGGCCCGGTGTTCTCCGGCAAGTTGTTCCCGTTCGTCTTCGTCACGATCGCCTGCGGCGCGATCTCCGGCTTCCATGCGCTGATCTCGTCGGGCACCACGCCCAAGCTGCTGCGTCGTGAGCCCGATGCCCGCCTGATCGGCTACGGCTCGATGCTCACCGAATCGCTGGTGGCCACGATGGCCCTGATCGCCGCCTGCGTGCTCACGCCGGGCATCTACTTCGCGATCAATTCGCCGGCGGCCGTGATCGGTACGACCGCCATGAGTGCGGCCGACACGATCAACGGCTGGGCGCTGTTCAAGACCATCTCGGCGGCCGATCTCGAGTTGCTGGCACGGCAGGTTGGTGAGAATTCCCTGCTCTCCCGCACGGGCGGGGCGCCGAGTTTGGCGGTTGGGATGGCGCACCTGTTCTCGCGTGCGCTGGGCGGCGAAGCGGCAATGTCGCTCTGGTACCATTTCGCCATCATGTTCGAGGCGCTGTTCATTCTGACGACGCTCGATGCCGGCACGCGCGTGGGCCGCTTCATGCTGCAGGATCTGCTGGGGCAGGTCTACAAGCCGCTGGGGCGTGTGTCCTGGTATCCCGCCGTGGTGATCTGCTCGGCGCTGTTCGTATCGATGTGGGGGTACTTCCTGTATCAGGGCGTCACCGATCCCCTGGGTGGCATCAACTCCCTGTGGCCGCTGTTCGGTATTTCGAATCAGCTGCTGGCCACGGTGGCGCTGTGCGTGGGCACGACCGTGATTGTGAAGATGGGCAAGGCGAAGTACGCGTTCGTCACGATCACTCCGCTCGTATGGCTGGTGATTGTGACGGCGTCAGCAGGTCTGCTCAAGATCTTCTCGAGCGACCCGAAGCTCGGCTTCCTCTCGCATGCGCGACTGATTGAAGGACAGATCGCCGCGGGCACGCTGCCGGCGAACATCAAGACGCTCGAAGCGGCGCAGCGGATGATTTTCAACGACCGCCTCGATGCGGCGGTGGCCGGGTTCTTCCTCGTGTCCGTCGTGGTGATCCTGACCGCGTCGATCATCGAGTGGGTGAAGGTGATGAACGGCAGCCAGGCACCGGTGTCAAGCGAAACGCCGTACGTGCGCACCAAGCTGGTGGACGCGTAAGCGGTTGCGGGTGTTGCGACACAGGGGGGCGACGGCATCTGCCGTCGCCCCCC
>CANGXK010000076.1 GCA_947457715.1 Gemmatimonadota bacterium | reverse complement strand
TTCTTGTTGTGGAACACCAAGATGAGTCAGCATGGTGCTCGCTCGTTCCTCGTCGGCTCTTGGGGGAATGGTGGCGCGCCGGGGTGGTTTCAGAATTCCGGTGAGTTTGCACTCGAGATGTGCCTGTTCATTCCGCTGTCGTTCCACTTCATCCTCGGGCTGGCACCCCGCCTCACGAAGAACCAGCTGCTGCTGCTGTCGCTTCTCCCGGTCAGCGCGGTGCTTTCCGTTGTGGCGTCGGGCTCGCGCGGTGGGCAGCTCGCCTTGGCGTGCGTCGGGCTGTGGATGCTGCTGCGCAGTAAGCGCAAACTTCGTGGATTACTCTTGGTCGCCGTTGTCGCCCCACTGACCTGGATGGCGATTCCCCAGGCGCAGAAGAGCCGGTTTCAGAGTTCGGGAACCGACAAGACGTCGTTGACGCGGATCGCGTACTGGAAGGCTGGACGCGAGATGGCCAATGACCATCCCTTCCTGGGAGTCGGGTATGAGAACTGGGTCCCGTACTACCGCGCGTACTATGCTGATAAGACCGAGATCCTTGAGAGACTCAATGTTCAAGGGCACAAGGTGGTTGAGGTGTCTCACAACAGCTTCATCGAGATCATGTCGCAGCTCGGCTATACCGGGCTGGCGCTGTTCTGCACACTGCTCGGTTCGATTTGGTATGTGAACGCGCGAACACGTCGAGTCTTGGCGAGTCTGGGGGAACGCGGGCGATTTCTTCAGCAGATGTCGTTTGGGCTCGACGCGGGAGTCGTCGGGTTTGCGGTCGCTGGTTTCTTCATGGCTGTCGCATTCTACCCCTTCCTGTGGTTCCAGCTCGCCATGACCGCCGGGCTCAATGCGGCGGCGCTCAGCTTAGCGAAGGAAGCGCGTCCGCGCCCGGCGTCGTTGATGCCGGTGCCGACGAATGCGGGTCCCGTCGCCATCAGGCGAAACCTGCGCACTCGTCCAGCCCGAGCGGTGTACTCGGAGAGTCGGGGCGATGCCAATCCTCGGCCGACGGCCAGCTAGTGTCTCATCTCAACGGCGAGTGACGCTTCAGCGATGACTGTTACCGCGCCTGCGCGTCAGCGCGAGTCGAGTACGTCGCATATCGGGCCCGTGGCCGTCATGATCGAGTCGGACGGTCCGGGGGGGGCTGAGTCGACCGTTCTCAGCCTGGCCAACGGCCTCGCAGAGCGAGGCATCGATGTGCACCCCACCGTGTTCAGCGGCGGTGAAGGCTGGCTCTCCGCTCGGCTGCAGGCCGCCGGGCATACGGTGCACTTCCCACGTATCTCGCGGCCGGTGGATGCGGCACTCGCCATGCGGATGGCCAGCTGGGTGCGCTCGCGGAAGCTGGCTGTGTTGCACGCGCATGAGTTCACGATGGGCTTCTACGCCGGTGTCGCCGGTGCACTCGCACGGACGCCGCATGTGCTCACCATGCACGGTGGCACTGGCTTCGCCGCCGCGACCCGCCGTCGCATGGCTCTTGGCTTGTCCGCTCGACGCGCAGCGGCGGTGGTCGGCGTCTCCGAGAGCACGTGCGAGCACCTCGCGTCTGCACTGTCCATCTCGCCTTCCCGGGTCGAATTCGTACCGAATGGCGTCTTACACCTGCCCGGCAATCGTGATGCGACGCGAGCATCACTCGGTCTGACCGGCGCCGATCAGCTCGTGCTGGCGGTGGGGAATCTGTACCCGGTAAAGGGGCACACCACGCTCATTGCGGCCGCGACTCAACTCGCCGCTCGAGAGGGACTGCCGCCGTGGCGCATCGCCGTGGCCGGACGAGGCAATGAGGAGCGAGCGCTGCGAGAGCAGATTGCCGCTGCCGGACTTGAGGATCGCGTGCAGCTTCTGGGGTTGCGGAGCGACATTCCGCACCTGCTCGCTGCGGCGGATGGCTGGGTGATGCCATCCCTGAACGAGGGACTTCCGCTGGCCCTTCTGGAGGCGATGCTCGCCGGACTGCCCATCATCGCATCCGCGGTTGGCGGCATCCCCAAGCTGGTGCTGCCGGGCCAGACCGGCACGCTGGTGCCGCCGGGAGACGCCGACGCGCTCTCCGGTGCGCTCGAGGCGATGCTGCGCGCTCCACAGTGGGCGCAACACGCGGGTCGTGCAGGCCGAACGCTCGCTCAGGAGCAGTATGGATTCGACGCCATGATCGACCGGTATCTCCAGATCTATCGACGCGCCGTCCGCGCTCGAGCCGGTATGACAGATGGCTGAACGGATTCGGTGCAATCTGCGCATGCCGACACGCTTGCCGGCGAGTGATGAGCGACGGATGCAGCGGTGCTGGCCGACCGACCGGATTCGGCGTCGTCTTCAGTGCCGTCGCTGGCCGCTGGTGCTCGGTGGAGCACCGCTACGATCGACTGCCCATTCGCCCGCGCAAGCGAAGCGAGAATCCCTCTCGGCTCACGCCGGCCGGCACGTTCCAACGCGGCATCTGCATTCGTTCCGGGGAAGCACCCGACGCAATCCAGCCCCCCGTGACGCCGAGCGCGAACTTGATGGCTGCTATCCGGCAGGCCGACTCGGCGTCCTTGGCTGAAAGTCCAAATGGGTTGGCAAGAACCGGCACGTACTGCGCGGGAAATCGCTGGCGCAGCCAGTGGTCGGCCTTCGCAATCTCCTCGCTGGCTTCCTCGGCCGAAAGCGCTCCGAGATTCCGGTGGTGCATCGTGTGATTGCCGATGCTGACGGGCGTGGCGTCGACGGCGGCGTGGAGTTGTGAGTACTCGGCGATGCGCAGGGTGGCGCACGACGAGTACCCGGTGTCGTCCTCGGCCGGCGGCACGCCGCGATGCTGCCACAGAAAGCGCTCTCGATCCGCAGCGGACCACCTACCCGCGTCAGCCGCCCGATCCCAATAGGGAACGCACCCAAGCAGGCACGGTGTCACGAAAATGGTGCAGGGGGCGCCCGCTGCCACGCATGCAGCCACTCCGAGCGCCAAGGCCGAGGCGTACGCATCATCGAAGGTGATCGCCACGCGTCGGGCGTTCGGCGCGTGCATCGTGAGCAGTTCCATCAGCGGAACGATGTCTGCCTCCTCTCGAATCATCCGGAGTTGATCTTCAAAGCGATCCACCGGCAAATGCAGCGACTGGTCGCCGCGTGGGGCCCAATCCGTGGGCACCACATTGTGGTACGCGAGGATGAGCCGATCGCCTGGCCTCGTACGCGCTGGCAGTGCGCACATCCCGCGCTCCGCTGCACCGCGCGCTAGTGCACGCATTGTCACGCTAGTGCACTCGCACGTTCACGGGATTCCGCCGATGAGTCGTGCGCCCAGTGGTCCGGTCACGACGATCGGGAGCTTCTGCCAGACTTTGACGGCAAGCGCAAAGGCACCCTGATCCGGGTTGGGTGGTGCACTTTCTCCGCCACTTCGACTGTACTGATACCAGGCCAGCGGTACGTCGCGCGACCCCCATTGCTGCTTGAACTTGTGCGTCCCCGACTGCGGCGTGCAGCGCCCGAAGTTGAACACGGCAAACTGGCGCTCACAGGCCCGGCGAATGAACGCGCCATAGAGCGCCATGTTTGGGGCGATCTTCGAGTACCGACGCAACGCCGACGCCCACGAGATCTCCACCTCGTCGCCATTCTCGATTGCAAACCCACCGGCGATGGGCATGTCACCGAGATAGGCCACGCCGATCCACACGCGGTCTGCCAGTGCATCGGCGATCCGCTCGAAAAACGCCTGACCATGAGCCGGTGAACCGAGGTCGCGCATATGCTCGGCGAACACCCGATGGAAGGCGCTGATCTGATCGCGACCGAAACGTACCACCACGCCATCGCGCTCGGCCCGGCGGATCTGACTGCGCAACTTGCTGTCAAACCCCTTGAACGTCGCTTCGTAATCACCGATGACCAAATCGCGAACGACCGTGATTTTACGCGAGACCTGCGTCAGGTCGGTGTCGATGGGCTGACGCGAACGGAGCTCCACCAGTTTGGCACCGTTCGCAATGCTGGTCGCGTGCGCGCTCAAGGCGCGCTGTGCGCTCGAATCGCCCAGCGGACCACCGTAACTCACGAACGGTGACGAGATCAGATAGTGGCCGAAGATGCGCGACCGCACGCGCACCAGCGGCAGCACACCGACGAGCTCGCGGTCCTGATACGCCGCTAGGTACGGCGTCTCGTGCCCGTAGCTCTCCTGATACACATCACGCCACTCCCAGCGGTGAAAAGTGCTGCCGTCAGGAGCGCGCTCCACGAATCGATTCCACGCGACGCCATCAGTTGCCGGCTCGATGCGCAGGCTGTTGGTCATACGGAAGCGGGGGGCATCGGTAGCGAGAGGTGTTGGAACGAGGTGAAGCGCCATGTGCACAAGAGCGTGCGCAGCCGCGACTCGGCCACGCGCAGTCCACGGTAATGGCGAATCGTCGTCAACGTGCCGACGGCGAGCCGTGGCTGATCCGGGTCGATCTCCCACGGGTGGATATAGAACACGGCCGGCTGTCCGGTGCGAAGCACGGCACCGAGTCCGCGCTGAATGACCCAGAGCGGGAGCTGGCGGAACCACCCGCCCCCGGCCACCGGCACGCGCGCCCCAAGCACCTTCCATACGGCCGGCGGATACTCGGCCAGTGGCCCAGCCTCCGTCTCGAGGATGTGCGGGTCGCACCGACCGCTGGCGGTGCCGTAGCCGCGTCGCGCGATCGGAAAGCGACTCGAGTCGTACGTATAGCCTTCCTCGACCAACACACGCGCCGCCCACCGTACGTCATCGGTGAGCGAGAACGACGGCGCTCGATAGCCGACAACGGCCACGCCAGCGGCATCCTCGAGCGCGGACTTCGCCGAACGCACGTCCTCGCGGAACTCGGCCTCGTTGATCGTCGGAATGCGTTGATGCCAGAAACCGTGCGACGCCACTTCATGTCCGGCGTCGACGATACGACGCACCAACTGCGGAAAACGTTTCGCGACCCAGCCAAGCGTGAAGAATGTACCGAGCGCTCCCGTGTCATTCAGGAGCGTGAGCATTCGGTCGGTGTTGTGTTCCACGCGCGACTCGCGGGCATTCCACGAGTCGCGTGAGACCGTCCGGTCGAACGCACTGACCTGAAACCAGTCTTCCACGTCAACCGTGAAGACTGGTCGCGCCTGACCGGCGCCGGGAGGGCACGCCGTACCGGCGAGCGTTCCCGGGCCAGTAGGCATCACTTGCGAATGCTGTCCTTTCGGGCGCGTGGAAACTTGTCGCTCAGCTGATCCGTGTACTGGCGCTCGCCTTCGCCGATGTAGATCTGACGCGGGCGCGCGATCTTCTGCTCCTTGTCGAGAATCATTTCCTCCCACTGCGCCATCCATCCTGACACGCGCGCCACCGCGAACAGCACGGTGAAGAAGTCGGTCGGGAACGCCATGGAGCGATAGATCAGTCCGGTATAGAAGTCGACGTTCGGATACAGCTTGCGGGCAATGAAGTAGTCGTCGCTGAGGGCGATGCGCTCAAGCTCCAGGGCGATCTCCAAATCCTTGTCCATCCCGACTTGGGCGAAGACGTCATCGGCCAGCTTCTTCACGATGCGTGCCCGCGGATCGTAGCTCTTGTATACGCGATGCCCGAAGCCCATGAGACGGTGTTCTCCCTTGCCGCTTTTCACCGATTCGATGAACGCCGGGATGTTCTTCACGTCGCCGATGTCGCTGATCATGCGCAACACCGCTTCGTTGGCACCGCCGTGCAACGGGCCGAACAGCGCCGCGATGCCGCCGGCGACGGCCGAGAACGGATCCACGCCACTCGAACCGATCGCGCGCACCGCACTGGTGCTGCAATTCTGCTCGTGGTCGGCATGCAGGATGAAGAGCACTTCCAGCGCCTTCACGAATACCGGATTTGCCTCATACTTGGGCTCCGACATGCGCGCGATCATCGAGAGGAAGTTCTCGGTATAGCCGAGATCGTTATCCGGATAGATGAACGGCAGGCCCTTCACGTGCCGATAGGCGAATGCGGCGATCGTAGGCAGCTTCGCCATCAGGCGAATCATGGAGATGTAGCGCTGCTGCGGATCGTGAATGTCGCGCGCCTGCGGATAGAAGCTCGAGAGGGCGGCCGTGGCGCTGCACATCATCGACATCGGATGTGCGTCGTACCGGAACCCTTCGAGGAACTTCCGGATGTTCTCGTGCACGTACGTATGGAACGTGATGTCGTGCACCCACGTGTCGTACTGCCCCTGATTCGGCAATTCACCGTGACGGAGCAGGTAGGCGACTTCGAGGAAGGTCGCGTTCTCGGCGAGCTGCTCGATCGGGTAGCCGCGGTAACGCAGAATGCCCTTGTCGCCATCGATGAACGTGATCGCGCTCCGGCACGAAGCGGTGTTCATAAAGGCTGGATCGTAGCTCAGCAAGCCGAACTCACCCGGCTCGCGTCTGACCGCGCGCAAATCCATGGCACGCACGTACGTGTCGCCCTCCGGCCCTTCGGTACGGACCGTCGCGCTGTAGCTGCTCCCGGTCCGGTTGTCGCGGATCTCGAGGGCGTCGGCGGCGGACGGGGCGGGGGTGGGTGTGCTCGACTGACTCATCGCAAACGGCTCCTTGGGGTGACAACAATCGGGGATCCGATAAAGATACGCAGATGTCTGGCGGTCGGTGTCAACCACGTGCTATTGCCGGCTGTCAGGCATGGTCGACCTCTCACCGGATCCGCACAGGGATGGCGCCAGTGCCTGAGCGACCTCCCCCCCGACGATGGCAGCTCCCGCGTCATTGAAATGCGAGAAATCTGCGAACACCGGAACCGTGGTGCGCCGAAGCGCTTGGCGAGCGTCAACGACCAGCACGGCCGAATCGGCCGCCACGCGCTTGGTTCGCTCGGCCGCCACGCTGTCGAATTGGAGGATCGTCATCCCGGTGTAGCGCGGATAGAAGCGCTCCCAGGCGCGAAGATATCGCTGGCTTTCCGCTGACGACACGTCGGCAAAGCGATTCTGGTGCACGGCGAGCACCGCCGGTACGCCCGCACGCTTCAGGTCACCCACCAGTCCTCGCAGGTCTTCTTCAAACGCGTCAACGCGGTCCATGGGCACGGTCGAACTGACTTCGACCCGTGCTTTTGTGCGGTTACGCCGTGTGTCGACGACGCGAAGAAAATCGAGGACCGGGGTCGGCACCGCACGTTTGAACGCATCCCTGAACCGAGGAGTCGCCCTCGGCCGCCACCGCGCGGGGGGCGTGATCGGATCGAAGGATGGGAGGGTCGCCTCGGGGAGCTGCTCCCCGAGGTACTGCATCGGTGTCGGATAGTAGACGACCGCATTCGGCCGGAGTGGGAGAATTCGCTTGGCGATGTCTTGCCGAACCGTCGGTAGCGACATGCCGGCAAAGGCGGCGTTGAGTACGACGATCGGTTGCGCGCATCGCCTGGTGAGCTGAAGGCGCAGCTGTTGCGGCCACTCCCCGCCCCCCCGCTCGTACAGGCCGAACGTCTCGGAGGCGCCGCTCGTGACGATCACCTTGGTCCCAGCCGGAAGCGTCGCTGGAAGGTCCGGTCCGCGGAAGCCGAGGGCGTTGATGCGAAACTGGCGAAATTGCGTGCCGGCTCTCGCGTGTACGCCGAGGGAATCCCGGATGCTCAGTTCTTCGAGGGCAACCTCGGACGCGTCCAACGGCACGCCGAACTGAGCCCAGTCGTCGATCCGCACGGTGAGCTCCAGCGAGCTCAGACCGACCAGTCCGAGCAGGGCGATCCAGCCGATCCGTGTTCGTCCGTCTGACATCAGAACTGGAAGTACAGGAACGGCGACGGTCGAGCTGTCACCATCAGGGCGAGGCTGGCGCCGCACGCGGCGGCGAACGCAAAGCGGCGGCCAGGCGTCCACTCATGCTTCATTTCGAAGGCATTCGGCCCCCGAAGGCTCCACCAGGCGGCGATCGTCATGACCGACAGAACCAGAGAAAGCGCGACATCCGACAGGATCACGCCTGGCGTCGGCACAAACATCTTGCGAAGGATTCCGGTGGCTTCGGCAAAGCTGGTGGCGCGGAAGAAAATCCATCCAAGGATTGCCGCGCTGAACATCAGGCCCCGCTGAAGGAACGGCGGCATGCCGTCCCACGCCTTCCGGTACAAGCGATACGCGCAGAGCAGCACGCCGTGGTAAAAGCCCCAAAACACGAACGTCCACGAGGCACCGTGCCAGAGCCCACCGAACAGCATGGTGAACATCAGATTCCGGTAGGTCAAGAAGGTGCCGTGGCGATTCCCCCCGAGCGGGATGTAGAGATAGTCCCGCAGGCAGCTCGAGAGCGAGATGTGCCACCGTTCCCAGAAGTCCGATGGGTTGAGGGCTTGATATGGCGAATTGAAATTCTGCGGAATCCTGATGCCGAAGAGGAAGCCAAGGCCCACGGCCATCGTGCTGTAGCCGGAGAAGTCGAACAGGAGCTGAAAGGTGTAGCCCAGCACGGCAAGCCAGGCGCCGCCTGTCGACAGCTGTTGCCAGTTCGTAAACGAGGGATCGACCAGGGCCGCGAGCGTATCGGCCACCAGCACCTTTTCGACCAGCCCGATGCAGAAAAACGAGATGCCGCGGCCGATCCAGCGCGTGCGACTGCTCGACCCGATGCGCTCGAGGTCTTCCTCGATCTGACGGAATCGCACGATCGGTCCGGCAACGAGTTGGGAGAAGAGCGACACGTACGTCGCAAACTCCCAGAGATTCCGCGTCGGTGTGATCGTGCCCCGGTACGCATCCACGATGTAGCTGATCGTGTGGAACGTGTAGAAGGAAATCCCAATCGGCAAAATGATGTTCAGATGCGGCACGGCGATGTCGGTGCCGACGAGTCCACTCACCGACCGAACCGTATCGAGCGCAAAGTTCGTGTATTTGAAGAAGCCCAGCAGCAGCAGATCAACGGTAATCGGAAGAACAAGAAACAGCTTGCGTTCGCGCGAGCCGACTTCCGTGCGCAGCATACCGAGGCCAGCCCCGAAGCTCACGAGCGTCGAGAACGCCATGAGCAGCACGAAGCGCGGATCCCACCACCCGTAGAACACGTAGCCGGATATCGTGAGCCACACGTATCGGGATTGCGCATTCGGCAGGAGCCAGAATACGCCATACACGATCGGCAGGAACGCAAAAATGAATTCGATGCTATTGAACAGCATATCGTCGTGCTATGCGCGCGGGAGGTTCGCCAGGCCCGCTTCGCCGGCGCTCCGCCAGTATCAGAACAGAACGGAACGGCGAACGGATGTCGTGCGTCAGCCCACGCGGCAGTTCACGTACAGTCATCACGGCGGAAGCCATGCTTCTCCATGAGGCGATAAAGTGTGGTGCGATCAATGCCGGCAAGGCGCGCGGCCTTGGACAGGTTCCCCGCGGCGCGCGTGGTGAGTCGCCCCAGATATTCCTTCTCAAATTGCGAGATGAGGGTGTCCTTGGCTGCATGGAATGCGTCGTTCATGATGGCCGAC